>JBIIMX010000099.1:0-10017 GCA_044337765.1 Pirellulales bacterium
GACGACGATTCCCGGAAAGTCCACGGCCGACCCGATCGAGCCGCGTGTGCCAACCGTGCTCGGCGGCGGGCCGTTGCCTCCGGTCGAACAGTTGGCGGGTGAAGACGGACCGCGGTCGACCGGTCGCCGCGCGGCGCTGGCCCGTTGGATCGCGTCGCCGGCGAATCCCCTCACCGCGCGGGTGTTCGTCAACCGGCTCTGGCAGTGGCACTTCGGCCGCGGGCTCGTGCCGACCACGAGCGACTTTGGCAACCTCGGCGAAGATCCTTCGCACCCGGATCTGCTCGACTGGCTGGCGGCGGAGTTCGTGGCCAGTGGCTGGAGCGTGAAGCACCTGAATCGGCTGATCGTGACGACCGCGGCCTACCGGCGCAGCGTGCACCCGTCGACCGGCGGCAGTCCGTCGACCCATGCGGGCCACTCGATCGATCCACACAACCACCTCCTGTGGCGGCAGAATTGCCGCCGGCTCGATGCCGAGCAGGTGCGGGATGCGTCGCTGTCGATTTCAGGTGAACTCGATGCCCAGATGGCTGGGCCGAGCGTGCCGCCCACCAAGCCCCGGCGGAGCATCTATACGACCTGCCTCCGCAACACGCGGGATGATCTCTGCGAGGTCTTCGATGCTCCCGACGGCTACGCCAGTTGCGCCGAGCGCAACTGCACCACGACGCCCATCCAGGCTCTTTTTCTCGTCAATGGCGAGTGGATGCTGGCCCGCGCCCGGGCGTTGGCGTTGCAGTTGGAGCGGGGAGGCATCGATGCCGACGACGCCCTCGTCGCGGAGGCAGTTCGACGGGTCACCGGCCGCGAGCCATCGGCGACGCGGATCGCTGACGCCCTGGCTTTTTTTCGCGACCAGTACCGTCGGCTCGCCGACGACCCCTCGACCCTCTCGTCCGTGGCGGCCCAACGGATGCCGCAGCGTGCCGGACTCGCCGCCGTGATCGATCCAGCCAGTACTTCGGCCGTGCTCACCACTGCCGCCGAGGGGTTGCCGTCGGTCGACTTCACGATCGAGGCGCATGTCGTGCTGCAGTCGCTGTTTGCCGATGCCACCGTCCGCACGATCGCGTCGCAGTGGACGGGCCGCACGTCCGATGCAGGCTGGTCGCTGGGCGTGACGAGCGAACGGTCGAAGTACAAGCCGCGGAACCTCATCCTGCAGCTGGCGGGCAATCCCGCAAAGCAGGGCAGCCCCTACGAGGTGATTCCGTCGGGCATGCATCTGGAGCTCCAGCGGCCGTATTACGTGGCTGCAAGCGTGCGTGTGTCGGAGGGAGGCGACCGCTCGGTCACGTTCTTCTGTAAGGATCTCTCCGACAACGACGCGCCGCTGGTCGTGAAGCAGGTGCCGACGGCATTCGTCGGCAGCCACGCCTCGCCGCATGCCTTTGCGATCGGCGGCCGAGATGTCCAGGGTTCCAACACGGCGGCCACCAGCGTGTGGGATGGCCTCATCGACGACGTGCGTCTCTCGAGCCGTGCGCTCGACCAGTCAGAAACGCTCTGGGAGGATGGCAACCCCGGCGAAGCCGTCGTCGGATTCTGGACGTTCGAGGAGACGCCCGGCTTCGCCGCCGATGCGTCGGGCCACGGCCGCAGCCTCGTCCGCAACGGTCTCCCGCTGCCGCAGGTCAAGGACATCCGTCGCTATGAGTCGCTCGTCGATCTCTGCCATGTGCTCTTCAACTCCAGCGAGTTTCTCTATGTGGAGTGATCCGCCGATTCCGCACCACCAGCCGGCCACCAGCCGCCGCGAATGGCTGCTCGCGTCGGGTGGCGGTTTTGGCGCCGTGGCCCTCACGGCGCTGGCGGCATCGTCGCGGCAGGCTCGGGGCGAGGCCCGGCAGCCGCATCATCCCGCGAAGGCGAAGAGCGTGATCTTTCTCTTCATGGAGGGCGGCCCCAGCCACATCGACCTCTTCGATCCCAAGCCCGCGCTCAAGGCCCTCGCCGGCAAACCGTTGCCGGAGAGTTTTGGCACCGTGATCACCGCGATGGGCGAAGCCCGCTCTCCGGTCCTTGCCGATCAACGAACCTGGAAGCAGCATGGACACTCCGGCATCTGGGTGAGCGACTGGCTGCCGCACACCGCGACGATGGTCGACGAGATCGCCGTCATCCGGTCGTGCGTTTCCGATGGCATCAACCATTCCGGCGGCGTCTGCCAGATGAATACCGGCTCGGTCCTCGGTGGCCGGCCCAGCCTCGGGGCCTGGGCGACCTACGGCCTGGGAAGTGAAACCGACGACCTGCCCGCGTTTGTCGTCATGCAGGATGCCGATGGCCAGGTGGTCAATGGCCCGAGAAATTGGTCTGCCGGATTCATGCCGGCGGTCTACCAGGGGGCCAAGCTCTCCGGAGGCGAGCCGCCGATCGCCAACCTCCGCACCCCGCGCGGCATCACTCCCGGCCGCCAGCAGGCGAAGCTCGACCTGCTGGCGAAATTCAACCGCGACTATGCAGCGGCGGTGCCGGAGCAGACGGAACTCGAGGCACGGATCCGCAACTACGAACTGGCGTACCGGATGCAGGCGGCCGCGCCGGGCGCCGTGAACCTCGCCGAGGAGACGGCAGAGACGCAGCGTCTCTACGGACTCGATGAGAAGCCCACGGCGAACTTCGGCAAGAATTGCCTGCTGGCTCGGCGGCTCGTCGAACGTGGGGTGCGGTTCGTGCAGCTCTACCACGGTGCCGGCAGCAAGTGGGACGCGCATTCGGGGATCGAGAAGAACCACTCCGAACTCTGCCGACAGATGGACAAGCCCGTGGCAGGACTGCTTGCCGACCTCCGTCGCCGCGGACTGCTCGATTCCACGCTCGTGATCTGGGGAGGCGAGTTCGGGCGAACGCCGATGAGCGAGAAGGGCAATGGCCGCGACCACAACCCGACCGGGTTCACGATGTGGATGGCGGGCGGCGGCGTGCCTGGCGGCACGGTGATCGGCGGCACCGACGAAGCGGGGCTGCGGGCCATCGATGAAAAGATGCACATCCACGATCTGCACGCCACCATCCTGCGGCTTATCGGCCTCGATCACATGGGGCTCGTCTACACATTCAAGGGTCGGCCCGAGCGGCCCACGCTCAACGAGGGCGCACCCAACCGACGGATCACCGGGTGAGTCGGCCCTGCGACCCCGGCGGGAGTTTCCGGCATGCATCGGTTTCCATCATCCGACCGACGTGCGGCAGCCGCTGGGTGGGGTGTGCAGACTGTGTTCTGCGCGATCCTCGCGACGGCCTCGGTCGGAACAGCCGCCACGTCCCCTGCGCCGCAGGAAAAGGAACGCTCGCTGGACACCTGCGGTGCGATCGCAGCCCACTCCACGCCCACGGGATCGACGGCGGCTCCGGTGCAACTCGATGCGACCGTCTCCTTCCAGGATTCGGGGCGGACGATCTTTCTGGCCGATGAAACCGGCGTGACGTTCGTTTTCGGCAGCGGCAATCCGCTGGTGGACCCCGGTGACCTCGTGCACGTCGAGGGGACGTCCCATCATGGCGTGATCATGGGGGGAATCCGGTCGACACAGCTCACGATCAAGGGCCACGGACCGCCACCCTCCTACCGGGCAATCACCCCCGACGATCTCGCCACTGGCCGCTTCCATTACCATCTCGTCGAGATCGCCGGCGTTGTGCGGTCGCTCGTTCCCGATGGGGAAAATAGCCGGCGGCTCACGCTGGGCGTGGCGGGCAGGGAAGTGGTGGCGGTCATTGAGTCGGTCGGGGATGCGGGGGTCGATCCGGACTCCGGCCGCCTGATCGACGCCCTGGTGCAGGTCAGGGGCCTCGCCGCCGGCAACGTCAACGAGCGTCGCCAGATCGTCGAACCGTTCATTCGTGTGAAGCGGCTCGAGGACGTGGTCATGATGGAGCCGCCCCCGGCAGATGCGTTCGCCGCGCCGATCGTGCCGCTCAGCGGGCTCAAACGGAGCGACGTGGACGACCACCGCGTGCGGGTCCGTGGCACGGCGCTCTCCGCGGCCATCGCGGGCGGCATCTTCCTGCGCGAGGCGGAACGGAGCGTGTTCGTGGAGACGACGGCCGTCGACATCACCGCGGGCGACGTGGTCGAAGCGGTGGGCTTTCCGGTGATGGGTTTCTACAGCGTGCATTTGGCGGACGCCGTCTGCCGCGTGGTCGGCTCCGCGCCGATCCCGGAACCACGAGCAGGACTCAAGGCTGACGCAACAGACCGGGTCGATGCGGATCTCGTCCGATTCACCGGCGAACTCCTGCAGCGACTCGACGGCGATGAACGCACCGAGATGATCGTCGCCTCGGAGGGGTTGCGGTGCACGGTACTCGTCCCGGGGCAGGTGCCGCCGGGCGTGGTCCCTGGCTCGCGGATCGAGGCGACGGGCATCTGCCGGGTGACGGCCGCGCAGGGGAACCACTACCGGGCGGTCCCGACGGCCTATGCTGTTTGGCTGGCAAGCCCGGAAGATCTCGCGGTGCTCAGCCTGCCGCCCTGGTGGAACTCGCGGAGGATCTTCTTGGCGGTGGCAGCCAGCCTTGCGGCGGCGGCGGCCGCCGCCGCCGTGGCGGTCGGCTGGATCGTGCTTCTCAAGCGACAGGTCGGTCAGCAGTTGCGGGTGATCGAGGGCAAGCTGCAGGCCGAGGCAGTCGCCGAGGAGCGCCGCCGGATAGCCCGGGAGTTTCACGACACGCTCGACCAGGGATTGGCGGCACTCGCGCTCCGCATGGATGTCACGGCCCATGGTGCGGCCGACGAACGGCACCGCGAGATTCTCAAGCAGCAGAGGCAGGTGCTCTCCCGACTGCAGACTGAGTCGCGGGACTTTCTCTGGGATCTCCGCGACCCCGTGCATGTCGAGGGGTCGCTCTCGGCATCGATCCAGACGCAGCTGCGGCTGCTCGAGCCGCTCGCCCCAATGCAGCTCGAGTTCGAGTCCGATAGCCTGCCGGTCGAACAGGAGCCTCACCTGCCGGCCGCCGTGCAGCATCAACTTCTGCGGATCGTCCGCGAAGCGGTGCACAACGCGATCAAATACGCCCATGCGACGAGGATCATCGTGCGTCGCGACACGAGGCCGCCGAACGGTGGCACGGGTGTCGTGCGGATCAGCATCCGCGATGATGGCACGGGGTTCGACGTCGCTGCGAGGTCCGTAGCCGAGGGGCATTTCGGGATCCGTGGCATGCAGGAGCGGGCCCTGCGGATCGGCGCCGAACTGTCGATCGAGAGCGGTCCCGATCGGGGAACGCTCGTGCTGGTCACGCTCCCGTTCGACGCGGCCGGGCCGATTTCCCCGCCGACTGCCGGTACAGGCAATGGCGGAGCTTTTGCCGGTCGTTCATAGTGCATCCAATGTCCAACAGCACTCCCATCAGCGTGATGATCGTCGATGACCACCCGGTTTTCCGGGAGGCGCTCGCCCATGCGTTGGCAGCGGATGCCGGCTTTGCCGCGGTCGCGCAGGCCAGCAACGGTGCGGCGGCGATTCCGCTCTGGCAGACGCACCGCCCCGACGTGACGCTCATGGACGTCAGCATGGCCGGCCTCGACGGCATCGGCGCGGTGCGGCAAATCCTCGCAGCGGCGCCAGGTGCGCGGATTCTGATGCTCACTTCCTCCGAGGAACAACAGGATGTGATCGAGGCCCTTTCGGCAGGCGCCGCTGGCTACATCACGAAGGGGGTCGGTTTTCGTGACCTGTTGGCCGCGATTCGCGAAGTCCACGCGGGAGGCCGACCCATCGGCGAAGTGCTGGCCCGCCGGCTGGCTGCCTCCGAGAAGGGCGGACCGCTCTCCCCCAGAGAGCTCGAGGTGCTCGAGCTTCTGAAAGAGGGCTGCTCCCACGAAGACATCTGTGGCAGTCTTTCGATCGCCCATCGCACCGTCCGCGCCCACGTGGCGGCGATCAAGGAAAAGCTCTCCGCCACATCCGCCGCCCAGTGCGTGGCCCGCGGCTACGAGCTGGGGTTGTTTCGCGGCACTTCGCCGCGGGGATCGACGCCAGCCGGCGCAGCCCCCCTCCTCCCTCAGGACAGCGAGTGACCCATGGACATGCGGCGAACGACCATGAAAGTGCTGCTGTATGTGCCATTCTTCGTGGCCGGCACGACGGTCAGCATGACAGTCGGCCGCGGCGCTGAAAACGCTCCACTAGCCGCCGATTCCCCGAGTGCCGAATGGAATTTCGATGCAGGCGATTTCACCGACAAGGCTGCGCTCGCCGCGGCGGGCGTGAAGCTCGAGGGCCGCGTCGTCTTCGGTGAGGCAGGCCCCCGGCCACCGCGATCGCGGGGTTTTGCCGCCGGCAACACGGCCGCTCTGTTCGGCGCGGGCCGCGGGTTCATCCGTGTCGCAGACCCGGGCGCGCACTCGCTCTACGACTTCACGGGTGGCGATTCGATCACACTCGAAGCCTGGGTCAACCCGTTTGAACTCACCGACGGCCAGCAGGTGTACATCGTCGGCAAGGGCCGCACCGGCAATCCGAGCGTCGCGGCCGACAACCAAAACTGGTCGCTACGGCTCTCGGGGGCCGAAGGCCTCGCCCGGCCGAGCTTTCTGTTTCGCAATGCCGACAACCGCAAGGGCCGCACCGACGACTTCCACCGCTGGGTCGCCGACGAAGGCTTCGCCCCGGGCACCGGCTGGCACCACGTCGCCGTGAGCTACACGTTCGGCGAGCCCGACTCGATCCGGGGCTACGTCGATGGCCGCCCAGCGACGGGCCGTTGGGATTTCGGCGGCCCCACGGCGAAGCCGCCAGTTGTCGATGACGACGAGGTCTGGATTGGCTCCTCGATCAACGGCAACATGGCCAACACCTTCCCCGGCCTGCTCGACGACGTGGCGATCCATCGCACGATCCTTTCGCCGGAACGGATCGCGGCCCGCTGGGACGTCGACGAGTCGGTGCCCCCCGTGCCGGTCGTCGCACTCGCGGCTGTGCCCGAACACGCCGTGCTCTACGAGATCATCGAAGGTGTGCCGGACGGCACCTGGTATTTCGGCAGCCGCAGCCCCTCCGAGTCGTTCGCGAGGCCCTTCTTCGCCCTGAACGACCTGCCGCAGCGGTATGACGACACGGGAGTGCGGACCGACCGCTCCACTCCTTTCATCGTCCGCGTCCGCAGCCACGTCACGCTTCCCGCAGGCCCGCAGCAGATCACGGTGCGGACGCGGGGCGCGGCCCGGGTTTTTCTCGACGGACAACGACTGGCAGAGCTCAAGCCACCCGGCAAGCGTACCGACGGTCACGAAAAAATGTTCGTTCCCGACCGCTCGGGTCCGGCTGGCATGCGGATCGTGCAACCCGGCGACCAGCAGGCTGTCGTGCCGGTCACCGGCGACGGGCGGCGTCACCTGCTCCACGTCGAGGTACGGGTCGGCGGCGATGGCAGGCGGCCCGAGACGGGTGAATTCTCGGCGAGCATCGGGCTGCCGAACGAGGTGCCGACGATCGTCGCGACGAGTGACGAAAAGATCCCGCTCACCGACGCCGGCTGGACGGGACTGGCAGCGCGGATGGAGGCCGAACGGGTGGCGGCCAACACCGCCGCCCGACGAGACGCTGCGGCGAAACAGGCGGCCTCTTGGCAGAAACGGCACGAGGCAGCCCGCCGGTTCGTCGAGACGTCGCCCGGCCCCGCGGTGCCGGAGATTGCTGCTGATCATCCCGAGCATGCACGGGCGGTGCACAACACCATCGACCAGTTCATCAACGCGCGGCTGATCGCGGCCGACGTCGCCCCCGCCGCGTTGGCCGAAGACACGGCTTTCATCCGCAGGCTGTCGCTCGACGTCCGCGGCATCGTGCCAGCACCCCACGAGATCGAATCGTTTCTGGACGACACGCGGCCCGACCGCCGCCAGCGTCTGGTCGATTCCTTCCTCGCCGATCCACGGTGGGCCGACCACTGGGTGGGCTACTGGCAGGATGTGCTCGCCGAGAATCCCAACCTCGTGAACCCCACGCTCAACAACACAGGCCCGTTCCGGTTCTGGCTCCACGAGTCGTTTCTCGACCGCAAGCCGATCGACCGGATGGTGACCGAGCTGATCATGATGGGCGGCAGCACCCACTTCGGCGGTCCCGGAGGGTTCGCACTGGCCACGGAGAACGACGTGCCGATGGCCGCGAAGGCACACGTGCTCGGCCGGGCTTTTCTGGCGATGGAGATGAACTGTGCCCGTTGCCACGACGCGCCAAACCACCGCTTCGTACAGCAGGATCTTTTCAGTCTGGCCGCGATGCTGGCTCGCGGTCCGCAGAAGGTGCCCGCCACCAGCAGCGTGCCGGGCGGGCCCGACCGGCTCGCGCGGCTTGCAATCTCGGTCACACTCGAGCCGGGAACGGAGGTGCAGCCCGCCTGGCCCTTCGACGACGTCGTACCGGAGGGGGCCGCGACGTCCCTATCCGAGACAGCAGACACGCGGGAGCGGCTCGCGGCGATCCTCACGTCGCCGCAGAACCCGAGGTTCGCACGGGTGCTCGTCAACCGCCTGTGGGATCGGTATCTCGGCAGGGGGCTGGTCGCCGATCCGGACGACTGGGAGAGCGAGATCCCGAGCCATCCGGAGCTGCTCGACTGGCTGGCCCGCGAGCTGATGAGCCACGACTACTCCCTCGAGCACGTGGCGCGGCTGATACTCACGTCGCACACCTACGGCCGCGGCGGGCTGCCCGCCGGTGCGGAGTCGGTTCCAGAGTCGCTCTTCGCCGGACGGCAGCCGCGGCGGATGTCGGCGGAGCAGCTGCTCGATTCGCTGGCCGTCGCCAGCGGCAAGCCCTTCGACGTCGAGCCGATGAATATCGACGTCGACACGTCCCGCACGACCACCCAGTCGCTCAACCTCGGCCTCGCCACGCGGGCCTGGCAATTTGCCGGCATGGGCAACGAGCGTGATCGGCCAAGCCTGTCGCTGCCATTCGCCCAGCATTCGGTCACGCTCATGGAGGCATTCGGCTGGCGAGCCGAACGGCAGGCTCCGCTGACCCACCGCGAGATCGATCCCAACGTCCTGCAGCCGGCGATCATCGCCAACGGTGTCGCGGTGAAACGGGCCTCGCAGCTCTCCGACTCGAGCGGCTTCACGCAGCTCGCCATCGACGAGATTCCGCTCGACGCATTCATCGACGGCGTCTTCCTGCGGATTCTCGGCCGCAGGCCGGCCGCCGAGGAACGGTCGCTCGCCGCGGACCTGCTCGGCGACGGCTACGCATCGCGACGCCTCGCCGAGCCCCCGCCGCCGCCGGCCGCGGAGGAACGCCCACTCGGCGCATCCTGGTCGAACCACCTCACGGAAGAGGCAGACCGCGCCAAGGAGAAATTGGCCGCGATCGCGGCCAAGGGCGACCCGCCGACAACGCGTCTCGTCGCCGACTGGCGTGAACGTGCAGAGGATTTCGTGTGGACGCTGTTCAACACTCCGGACTTCGTGTTTGTGCCATGAGGACACCCATGCATCTTTCCCGCCGAAATTTTCTCGCGACCTCCGCAGCCGTGCCGGCCGTTCTCGGCGGCCGTCCGCTCCTTGGCTCCGCTGAAACCCCTGCGGTGCGAGGCACGGCGGAGCACTGCATCTTCGTCTGGCTCGGCGGTGGAGCCAGCCAGATCGACACCTGGGACCCGAAGGCCAAAGGCGACGCGAAGGCCAAGAAGGCAGGCGGTGCGTACGACCCGATCCCCACCGCGATTCCGGGCGTGGAGGTGTGCGAGCACCTGCGTCGCTGCGCCCCGCTCCTCGAGCGGTTCGCGATCCTGCGGACGGTGCACCACGAGGTGATCGACGAGCATGCCCGCGCGACGAATCAGGTGCACACCGGGCGGCCCACTGCCGGCACGATCGTCTATCCGTCGATCGGCTCCGCCGTGACCGCCACCCGCGGCCCGATCAACGACCGCGTGCCCGGCTACGTGCTGATCGGGTTTCCCAACGTCACCCGCGGACCGGGATTCCTCGGGTCACGGGCCGGCTACGTCTACCTCACCGACACGCGGGTCGGCCCTGCCGGGTTCGCCCGCCAGCCG
>JBIIMX010000100.1:0-10012 GCA_044337765.1 Pirellulales bacterium
CAGCCCCTGAGCGGCTCGACCTGGTGAAGGGCTTCGACAGCGGCCTGGTCGCCTTTGACTTTGCCACTGGAAAGGAGCGTTGGCGGTCGAGCGATCAATTGGCAAGTTACAGCACGCCGGTCCTGGCCCGGCTGGGCGAGCATGACAGCCTGCTTGCTTGGATGCGGGACCGCTTTCTCGTGGTCGATCCGGCCACGGGCGGCGTGCGTGCCGATGTGCGTTGGCGGGCCGATGAGCTGTTCAGCGTCGTCGCTGCCAGCCCGGTCGTGGACGGCAATGAAGTGCTGCTTTCGGAGACGTATGGGCCGGGGAGCGTGCTCCTGGCGTTCACTGCAGACGGCCTGCAACACGTCCGCAAAGACACCGCCGGGAGCCGCCCGAATCGCAGCCTCAAGTCCCACTGGGCGACGCCCGTGCTCCACGACGGCCATCTCTACGGTTCGAGCGGACGAAACGCCGGGGATGCCCAGCTTGTCTGCACGGACTGGAAAACCGGCGATGTCCGCTGGAGCGAGGCCGGCCTCGGGAGGTCGAGCATGGTCTTGGCTGACGGCCACCTGATCGTGCTCGGCGAGTTCGGGGATCTCGTGCTTGCCAAAGCCACGCCCGATTCCTACTCCGAGGTGTCGCGGGCGCGGCTCGTCGCGCCGGTGGCAGAGACGCCGGGCACCGCCCGTCGCGGCCCCCAGCAAGGAATGTCCGAACTCCTTGTCGCTCCGTGCTGGGCGGCGCCCGTCATCGCGCACGGTTATCTCTACGTTCGCGGCCAGGGCCGTCTCGTCTGCCTCGACCTGCTGCCAACGAAGACCAACTGATCAGTGTTCAGTCATTGCTGCGACGGTGGACCGCATCGTTGTCAAGACTGAATTGGACCGCGCGATAGCACGCTCACGGCAGCGAGAAGCATCGCATTCTTGCGGGGGGGAAATGGCGGCCATGATCTTCTCTGGACAGTCTGCGCACACCCCACCCATACTTTCGCCCTTCCAAGTCCGGGCGGATGGTATGCAGGAGAAAACGCGAGCATGTTGCATGTGGCCATCAGTCAGTTGACGACATCGCGTTGGGAGTTGTCCGAAGAGATCTCCCATTTGGCGAGTCACGGTATCGAGTGCCTGTCCCTGTGGCGTGCCAAACTGTCGGATCTCGGGCCGGCTGCCGTGGCGGCGATGCTGGCCAACAACGGCATGCGGGTGTCGAGCCTCCAGTGGGCGGGCGGCTTCACCGGCGGTGATGGCCGCACGTTCGCCGAATGCATCGAGGACGCCGCCGAGGCGATTGAAACGGCTGCCGTGGTCGGGGCCCCCGTGCTGGTGGTCCACAGCGGTTGTCGCGGCGGACACACCCGGGCGCACGCCCGCCGTCTGCTCGTGCAGGCACTCAAAATGCTCGCGCCGATCGCGGGAGCGGCCGGGGTCACGCTGGCCGTCAAGCCGATGCACGCAGCCGCAGCCTCCGGATGCAGTTTCCTCACGCGAACCGTCGATGCCCTTGAACTGATCGAGGATGTCGCCGATCCGGCCATTCGCATGGCGATCGATCTTTGGCAGTTTGGGGACGATCCTGAACTGCCGCGGATGCTCCCACGGCTCACGGCCGCCGCGGCGGTCGTTCAGGTGGCCGACCGGGCCGGCCCGCCGACGGCGGACCTCGAGCGCCTGCCGGTAGGAAACGGCTCACTGCCGCTGGAATCGCTGGTGCTCGCCCTCGTCGAGCATGGCTATGCGGGGGATTTTGAATTCGATCCGATCGGCGAAACCGTGGCCGCACTCGGCTACGACCGGGTGCTGGCGGAAAGCCGTCGGGTCGCGGATGCCTGGGCGGCGGCCATGGAAGACCGGTTGCTCTGGAGCCGAGCGACGGCTGCCGTGTGGCAGATTGCCGGACTCCAAGTGGCGGCAGCATCGGTCGCTGGCGGCCAATCCGACCAGCGGCTCTGGCCCACGGCCTTGGGGGGCGTTCCGTCCGGCGGTCAGTTCCGCTCGGCGGGATCCCGGAGGTCCCACGCCTCGAGCCAGACCGTCTCTCGCGGCTGAAGCTGGAAGTCCCGCCGCAGTTTCTGGTCGAAATCGTCCATGTGGGCCGCACCGTAGAAGATGGCGATCTTCCTGCGACCCTTGGCGATCTGCTCCGTGAGCACCTCGAGTGCCGCGGCGTTGCGGTCGGTGATGAGCGACGATCCTTCCTCGCCGCCGAACGCCGCAGTCAGGACCTCCATGTCGGTGAACTGCTCCGCCATCAGGCGGCGCAGCCTGAGTTCGCGGTCGTTGCCGAAGAGGATGCCGAAGATATCGCTGAAGCCGATGTCACCCGCCGGCTGTTTGCCTGAGCGTTCGGCGCGGGCCATGCTCTCCCGCATCACGCGGGAAAACATCGTCCACCACGATTCGCCCCGCTTGGCCATGGCGGCATCGAACTCCTTGGGCGAGAGGTCGGCGTGGACGAAGTTTTTCGCCGTGTAGTCGATCTGGTCGAGTTGGAACTCCAGCCCGAGCATCTTTGTCATGCCGTGCTGCGCCGAGCCGATGGCGCCAGAGGGCTTGCGGCCCGCCTTGGGCACGCGGGCGTTGTCGGGAGCCACCAGCTCGTAAAGCACGGCATCGTATTCGGTGAAGAGCCGGTCGAGCGTGTCGTAGTACTGCCGGCTGCCCACATGCACGACTCCGACCAGGTCGACCTCGAGGGGTTCCCGCCGACCTGCAGCGGCCGCTGCAGCCGGCGTTTCCGTATAGGTCACCAGCGATGTTTCGAGGGCGATCGGCTTGCGGGTGGCGTCGCGTGTGATCCGGAGGAATCCATGTTCGGGCTCGGCCTGCCGGGCATCAGCCGGCGCGGCGGCTCGGCCAGCCCGCGGCTCAGCCGCCCACAACGTCAGCCCTGTGGTAAGCCAGGCAAGAACCGCTGCCGAGGCAATCGCCAGGGTGTGGCTGGTCCGCGGTTCGGCGGGGAAGGGCCTGAGCGCATTGAGCATCGGGTGGTCTCCTGCGTGGGAATTCCTGCCGGGCGGGAGGCGGTCGCGACTTCTCGCAACATACCCGAGTCTGCGCCGCCTGCCACTCTTTTCACGATTGTCACGAAAAATCAGCTCATCCGGCAGAGTCTGCCAACTTTCGTCAACTCGGCTCACCGGCACGACCGATATCTGAAGAGCAATCCGCATCTGCGGAAAACAGGCTCCTGCTCCCCAGGATACCCAAGCGATGGTCAAGAACGAGCGGTTCAAGCGTCTGGCGGCCCTGATTCTCGTGCTGGCAAACAGCCTCGTGGCGGCGGTGCCTGTCCACGCCGGCGACTGGATGCCGATGCTGCCCAGCCAGGACTTCTACGATTTCCAGCTCTTTGCGCCGCCCGATCTGCAGGAATACGAGATCTACCCCGAGCCGAGCGAGGGGATCTTCTTCAACTACGACCGGCTCTACTGGGGCATCACGCCGCCGCGGGTTGCCGGGGTGGGCACCACGCAGACGGGCAATTACATCATTCCGACGAGTCCGATCTCGCCGCAGACGGTCGCCCAACTCAACAATGCCAACATCATCGCTTCGGGAACGGCAGGGGCCGGCCAGAGCATCATCGGCGGGCTCTATACATTTGGCTCGGATCCGCTCGATCTCGACCTCAACACCAGCTGGATGCGAACCCGCATGGCCTGGGGTAATCGCTACGAGGGCGGCTGGATTTACGACAATAACGGCGTGAACATCAGCTACTTCAATATCGGCCAGTCGCAGAGTTTCTCGACGCTCAGTGAATTCGCGGCATCCTCCCCGACGCAGGTCTTCACTCAGTCCGCCACCGCGGGCGGCGGCACCGGCACCGGCGGTGGTGGCGGCGTCGGCAACGTCAACCAGGCACTTGTCACCACGACGATCACAGCGGAGAGCCCGCCCCCGGATCACCTGATCGCGCAAAAGCTGACGCAGAACAACAGCACCGAGATCCAGAGCGTCGGCGTGGCAGCAATCATCCGCCGTGAACTCGGCAAGCGGGGCAGCGGTTCAACCGTTCGGTTCGGCCTCGGCCCGCGGTTCCTCCAGTTCGCGGAGCGCTACAAGCTTGGGTACGAAAGCAATCAATATGCCTTCAACCTCGGTGGCACAACCGGTGGCGGCGGCGGCACGACCGGCGGCGGTGGCACGACCGGCGGTGGTGGCACGACCGGCGGTGGCACGACGGGTGGACTTGGTGGCGGTACCACTGCCGGTGGCCTTAGCTCAACCACGAGCACGATCGGCGGTGGCAACGTGGGCGAATCCTTTGGCACCGGCCCCGCGGGCGACACGCTGGGTATCGCCGGCGTCGACACGCTGACCGGCATCGGTGCCGGATCCGCCATGCAGACGGCGGAATGGGAGACCTACACCAGCAACAACTTGGTGGGCCCGGAGTTCTCGCTGCTCTTCGAGACACAACAAGGCCGCTGGCTCTTTTCCAGTGAATTCAAGTTCACAGCCGGGTTCAACTGGCAAAACAATATCTACCGCGGCGCCAACTTCCCGAACACCCTCGGGGCCGACTACCTGCGGGCAACGTTCAGCCCATCGACTACCTTTACGGCGGGCGGGACAACCGGTGCCGGAGCGAACGCCCCGACCACGATCAACGCCCCGCCGCTCTTCCTGCAGATCTACGGCGTTGGCCAGCGCAACGCGACCAATGCCGCGGAACACCGCTTCGTCTTCTCGCCCATCGGTGAGTGGCGGCTCGGCTCCCAGTTCCGTGTCAGTGAGGCAATCCGCCTGCATGCCGGCTACACAGGCATGTGGATGGCCGGGATCGCCCGGGCGTCCACGAATACGGGTTATAAGACCGTGACCGACAAGCCAACCAAATATGCACAGGTGCGAGACCCTTCACAGCCTGCCAGTCAGACAAACCCCTGGGTGGTCAAAACGACCGGCGAGCCCGGCAACCTGCCGAACCCCGAGTACAACCGGATCGCCCCGGTTCAGGGTGGCACCGAATACGTTTTGACCAACGGCCTCGACTTCGGTATCGAGGTCCGATACTAAGGCTTACGCCACCGAGACCGGCATCGACCGCTGGGCCGACCGGGCATACACAGGGTCGATCTTGGCAAGCTCCTCCTGCATCGCCGCGACCGTTCTTCGGATCTGGTCCGGAGTGTGGCTCGATGTGATGAAGAATCGCAGCCGGGCCGCTCGTTCCTCGACCGCCGGATAGAGGATCGGCTGCACGCTGATGCCCCGGGCGAAGAGGGCACGGGAGAGTCGCAGGCTGTTCATCGAGTTGCCGAGAATGATCGGTACGATGGCAGAACCGCCCGACGACCCCGTGTCGAGTCCCGCCTCGCGGGCGAGTTGCAGAAACAGCCTCGCATTGGCGTGGAGTTTTGCCACCCGCTCGGGCTGCCGCTGCAGGAGCCGCATGGCGCCAAGCGCCGCACCTGCCGCCGCCGGTGGCAGGCCGACCGAATAGACAAAGCCTGGCACCGTGTATTTCAGCCAGCGAACGAGCGTCTTCGATCCGGCTATGTAGCCGCCGCAACTGCCCAGAGCCTTCGAAAGCGTGCCCATCCAGAGGTCGACGTCGGCTGGGTTCACGCCGAAGTGCTCCCCGATGCCGTGGCCCCGCGGCCCCATCACGCCGATCGAGTGGGCCTCGTCGACCATCAGGAGAGCGCGATGCCGCTTGGCGAGCGCAACGAACTTCGGCAGTTCAGCGAAATCGCCGTCCATGCTGTAGATGCCCTCGATCACGATCAGCACGCGGCGATACTGCCCGCGCATCTGCGTCAGCAGCTTCTCCGCTGCTTCGAAATCGTTGTGCGGAAACGGCCGCCGGCGGGCACCGGAGAGCACAGCCCCCTGAAGGAGGCTGTTGTGGGCGAGGCCGTCGTGCAGCACAAGATCGCCCGGGCCGACGACGTGGCCGATCACCGTCTCGTTCGTGGCATGACCGCCGACGAACGTGACCGCGTCCTCCGTGCCGATGGTGCGGGCGATTTCCCGCTCCAGTTCCTGGTGGATCGTCTTCTCACCCGACACCAGACGGCTGGCCGACACGCTCGTGCCGAAGCGATCGAGCGCCGCCTTGGCAGCGGCCGTCACGTCCGGTTCTCCCGACATTCCGAGATAGTTGTAGGTCGCCCAGCTGATCATCTCCCGGCCGCCGATCACGGTGCGGTCATTGGTGAGCCCCTCGTGGACGCTGAAGTAGGGGTTCTCGAGCCCCGCATCGCGAACCATCGCGAAGTTTTGCTCCAGCGCACGGACCTCTGGAAACTGGGCGATCTCGTAGGCATCGGCGGGAATCTCGGTGACCGATAGCGGTGCCGTCGCCCCACCCGGCTGCTGGCGTTGCTGCCCCTCGAGATGGTTCTGGAACCGGTCCTTCACGGGCATATGGTCGAGGATCGCCTCGCTCACCTCGCGGCAGGTCTCGATCTGCGGCAGCACCTGCTCCGGGAATCGCGCGCCGAAAGCCTCCTCGAGGCTGGCGACGATCTCCATCCGCTCGAGCGAGTCGAGGCCCAGTTCGACGATGTTGGTGTCGAGAGTAAGGTTGCCGGCCCGCTCCTTGGCGATGCGACGCACGTGGTCGAAGACGGCCTGCACGATCTCCTGCGGCAGGTCGCGTTCTGTCCGCGAACCCCGTGACGACTCTCCCACGGGCCTGTGCCGGGCCAGCCGTGGCTGCTCTCCCGGTGTCGGCACTGCGGGCTGCAGCCAGCCGATGTGTTGATCCACCACCTCGAGCGTGCCGTCGAGAAACTGCCGCTTGCAGGCATGCCGCTGGATCTTGCCGCTCGATGTCTTGGGCACGCTGTTGGGACGCACGAGCACGATCGCCTCGACGGCGAGTTCGTGCTCCGTCGCCAGCCGCTTGCGGATCGCATCGAAGGCCGACGCCACCTCGGCAGGCTCACGCTTGCCGCGCTCGACCTCGGCGACGACGGCCACCCGTTCGCGGCCGTCCACGTCGACAGCGAAGGCCGCGATCGCGCCGGCCCGTACCAGGCTGCTCGCCTCCTCGACCGCGTGTTCGATGTCCTGCGGATAGTGGTTGCGGCCCCGGATGATGATCAGATCCTTGAGACGGCCTGCCACGAACAGCTCGCCGTTGTCGAAGAAGCCCAGGTCTCCCGTGCGGAGGTAGGGGCCGGGGTTGGGCCGCCATGGAGCCACCGCTTGATCGGGAGACGGCTGTTCGGAATGGGAGAGCGTCGCCCCGAAGGTGGCGGCGGAGGCGTCTGCCCGGTTCCAGTAGCCTTGAGCGACGCTCGGTCCGCTGACCCAGATCTCACCGACCCGACCCTGCGGCAGGGCCTCGCAGGATTGCGGGTCGACGATCAGCACGTCCTGGCCGTCGAGTTCGCGTCCACTGCCCACCAGCCGGCGGATGGCCGGCGCATTCGCGGGTCGCACCACCGCGGAGCCGGTTTCGATCGAGGCCGCGTCGAACGACCGGATCACCGGGGGCTCAAACTTCATGCCTCCGGTCACCATCAGGGTGCTTTCGGCGAGGCCGTAGCAGGGATAGAACGCCTCGCGGCGGAACCCGCACGGCGCAAAAGCTTCGCAAAACGCGTCGATCGTCTCGGCACGGACGGGCTCGGCCCCGTTGAAGGCCAGCGACCAGCTGGAGAGGTCGAGCGTGGCCCGCTGCTCGGGCGTGGTCTTTCGCACGCAGAGTTCATACGCGAAGTTGGGGCCGCCGCTGATCGTGGCCCGGTATTTCGAGATTGCTTCCAGCCACCGCAGCGGCTTTTGCAGGAACGCGACGGGAGACATGAGCACGTTGAACTTCCCGCCATAGAGCGGCACCAGGATGCCGCCGATCAGGCCCATGTCGTGAAAGCTTGGCAGCCAGAAAACGCCCGACTGGCTCCGCGTGATCTCGAACGCCTGCATGATCCGCAGCGAGTTGTGGAGCAGGTTCTCGTGCGAAAGCATCACGCCCTTTGGCGTGCCGGTCGAGCCGCTGGTGTATTGCAGGAAGGCGAGGGTGTTGCCGTCGATGTCGGGTCGCTCCCAGCGATCGGCCCACGAAACGTCGAGCTCGCTGTCCACCTTCCAGATCAGATGTTCAAGGCTCGGGGCCGTGGCCCGCAGGGCGTCGAACCGGTCGAGCACGTCGCGGGTGGTCAGGGCGACGGAGGCATCGGCGTCGGACGCAATGGCCTCGATTCGCTCGACCGATCTGTTTTTTCTGGGAGGGTAAGCGGGTACGGCGATCGCCCCGCCATACAGGCAGCCCATGAATGCCGCGATGAAATCGAGACCCGAGGGATAGAGCAGGAGCACCCGCTTGCCGGCCATCCCCTCGCTCAACAGCCACGCTCCCACAGCCCGGGCTTTCCGGTCGAGCTCGGCGTAGGTGATGTTGAGTTCCTCGTTCTCTCCGTCCACGAGGAACGTGAAGGCCCGATCGTGGGGCCGGTAGGCCGCCCGCTGCCGCAGCAGGTCCACGATGGTTGGAGCGATCGAAGCTTCGGTAATGGGGTTGGGGATCACTGTCTGTGGAGCCTCCCGCCAATGCGTGCCAGAAACGACTCTCCGCCCTCAGAGGAACCACATGGACTTCGGCAGGATCCTCGGGTGCGCACGACAGTCTATCTGTCAGGCCCAGACAACCGGAAGTTTCGGTCGTCCCCGGGGGTGCGACCCTGCGTTTTGCCGCATTTGCAGCAGGTTTTCTGCCCGTGACAGCCCGGCAGATCCGTACGGATCAGGCAGGTTGCACCGGTGGAAACCCCTTTGGGCCAGCCACGAGGGGGACCGGTGCATAGCCTGCGCGGGCAACCACCCGCAGCCGGCACGTTGGAAACTCGCCGCACGGGCAAGCGCTAGGCCCAGGTGCGGCCGCTGGCGTTTTCAGTGCGGTGCTCGAAGTTGCCGAGCAACCCGCCGATGACGTCCCAGCGATCGTGCCGACGGACCTCGATGTCACCCTGCTGATTCACGCGGACAAGGCATGTGTCGGTGAGTCCAACCCGCTGGAGCGCATCGGGCGAGACTTCGTCCGGTTCCAGCATGCTCATGAGCGCCCGGCCGTTGAGTTCGATGAACTTCATCCCGTCCTCCGCTCGAAAAATGCCTGCTCAAGATGGACGAATGCGTCGGGGGAAATCTCCTCCGCCCGCACCGAATCATGGAAACCCATCGTCTCGTAGACGCGGGCCACGGTCTCCCGTGCGGCGTCATTTTGCTTGCCGCCAGCCATGCGTACAAGCACACCCCGCAGCAGTTTGCGGCGATGGCAGAACACATCGCGGACAAAGTCGTGAAATCGGCCAAGATCGACGATCTTCGCCCGCCGCGCTGGCTCGAGTTCCAGGTGTACGATCGCCGACTCGATCTTGGGCCGTGGCCAGAAAACGCTCGGCGGCAGAATCCGCACGATCTCGCCGCGGCATTGGGCGCCGACCCAGACCGACAGCGCGTTGTAGGCATGTGAGCCGGCGGCGGCCGTCATCCGCTCCCCCATCTCCCGCTGCACGGTGACGGTGGCAGTGTCGAAGGGACGCGGTGTCGCCAGCAGATTCGAGAGGATCGGCGTGGCCACGCAGTAGGGCAGGTTGGCGACCAGTCGAAACCGTCCCGCCGGCGTCTGCCCGCAGGCCTCTTCGATCGCCGCGAGCACGGCTGGAGCGAAGCGGTGCTTCGATTCCAGCACATCCCCCTCGACCAGGGCGACACGGGTGAACAGATCGCCGCCGATGTCGTCGACCGCAAGGAGCCGTTCGCGGGCCAGTTGCGCAAGCCGCGGATCAATCTCGCAGGTCACGACCCGGCCTGCGGCTCGAGCGAGACGTTCGGTGAGCGCGCCGGTGCCCGTTCCCACTTCCAACACCGTATCGGAGGGGGTGATGCCCGCGGAACGTTCCAGAAGGTCGAGCAGGTTGAGGTCGACGAGAAAGTTCTGCCCGCGTCGGGCGTCGATCGTGAAGCCAACCTGGGCGAAGAGTTTCTTGAGGTAGGCGGTCGTCTGTCTCGCCGGGGTGGCCCGACCTTCGCGGATGTCGGGAGGCAGTTCGGAGTCTGCGGTG
>JBIIMX010000175.1:0-6802 GCA_044337765.1 Pirellulales bacterium
GGCGAACGGGGCCTCGATCACGACCACGTCCGGGGCGTGTTCGAGTACCGCATAATCGATGGAGATCCCCTTGATGGCGGCGAATTCCTCTGCAAACACCGTGTCGCGGGTGGGCTTGTCCCAGGCCTCGGCGATCCGACGAAGGTGCGTGAGGCATTCCGGCTGCCGCTCTGCGAGCAGGGAGAGGATCGTGGACGCCTTCCAGACGAAGATGCCACCATTCCAAAGATAGGTGCCTGCCCGGACATACTCCTGAGCGACAGCGGCAGGGGGTTTTTCCCGAAACTGTGCCACCGAGTGCACGGTCGCGGCGCCGCCCGCGTCGCGGGCTGGCAGTGCCGCTCCTTGTTGGATGTAGCCGAAGCATTCAGCCGGATAGGTCGGCTTGATGCCGAAGGTCACGAGCCTGCCTGGCGCCTGTTCGACAAGGGCGGCGGCCTGTCGGATCGCGTCCCGAAAGTGCTCGGCGGGACGGATCACGTGGTCGGAAGGCATGACAGCCATGATGGCGTCGGGATCGTGCCGAGCTACGAGCAGCGCGGCCAGGCCGATGCAGGGAGCGGTGTCTCGCTTGCAGGGCTCGCCGACGAGTCCTGCTTCCGGCACCTGCGGCAGTTGTCGTCGGACCGTGTCGAGCAGGCGGCCCGCGGTGACCACCATCACCCGGTCGGGAGGAACGAGGCCGTCGAGCCGCTCGACAGTGTCCTCGAGCAGGGTCTTGGCGCCTGCCAGCGGCAGGAGTTGCTTGGGGAGCGCGGCGCGGCTGGCGGGCCAGAAGCGGGTGCCAGATCCTCCGGCCATGACGATCGCGTGCAGCATGGGAAGCATGTCTCCTTGCGGTGGGATGATGGGAGCGGGATGACGGTAACGTGGCCTTCTATTCGCCAACCACGTGAGGCTGTTCGAGCCGGGTGCCCGGTTCGAGCAGGCCCGCGACGTCAGTTTCGTCGATGATGCGGTTTGCGGCCAGTTCAACATCGATGCCATCGGCGACGGCGACGCCCGCCCTGGCGAGCAGACGTCGGGCGTGGGCCACCACGGCGGCATGGACGTGCTCGGCCGTGTCGCTGGCCGCGCCGGGCGGGTTCTTCAGCGGTGCAAAGCCTTCGGATGCCTCGATCTCGACGACACACACCCGTCGCGCCAGCGGCATCAAGTCGAAGATGAATCGCTCGAACTTGATGGCGTTGGGTGACGTCGGTACGACGCGACTGCCGGAGGCATCGAGGAACGGCACCGCCTTGGAGGCAAGGTGGAGGGGAAGCGAGCCGTGTCGCGAGGCGGCCTCATCGAGAAACGCCTTCGCGAAGGCGTGCACCGCGATACTCCCGGCATGAAACCGCAGCCGTCCGTCGGGGAGTTTCTCGGCCGCGGCCGCCGTCGGCAGGTCGCTGTATTCGATCACACTGTGCCGGCCGTCGCAGTCGACGATCACGCCGACCCGTTCGCCGGGGGCCTGCTTGCGGACCACCTGCGTGCTGAAGTCTGCCTTGCAGAGCAGGTGGTAGCCGAGGAACTCAGCCGCCAGCGGCATGGTCAGCGGGTTGTCCACCTGGAAGCTGGCGATATGCTCCACGCCCTGGCTCCCAAACCAGTCGAGCCCGCCAGCGTCGGACAATGCCACGAGCATGCCGCCGTGGCCGTCGGGCGCAAGCGCCAGGCTGCCGGGACCGTCGAGCAGCACGCGGCCGGTGGTGGCGTCGAGCGCCGGCAGGTCGTGCTGTCGGAAGACGAAGACGCGCTCGGGATCGAGCCCGCAATAGGCGTGTTCGGCGAGGAATGCCCGCGTCTCGGCATCGGTCGCGGAGCTGGTCATGATCGCCAGCGGAATGTCGCGGCCATACCGTCGGCGGGCGGCGACGAGCTTGCCGAGCAGCACTTCGAAAAGACTCGCCCGCGAGACCGGTCCGACACGGCAGAGCCCCTTCGGTCCATCGCAGCCCAGACGCGTGCCCTGCCCGCCTGCCACGAGGATTGCGCCGATCTGTCCGGCTGCCAGCGCCTCGCCGCCGCGGCGAACGGCGTCGGCTGGCGGGATACGATTGCCGGCATCTCCAAGTTTCAGGCAGGGAGGCGTAACGGCGGCGGTGAGATCGACCGCCGGGGTTCGTGCGTGTTCGCCGGCAGTGGCGAGTCGCTGCATCTGCGCGACGAGCGGCCAGTCCACCGCCTCCAACTGGCGTGCAAAGTCTCGCTGAGCGGGATCGTCGAGCCTGTCCCAGAAGGCCAGCAGATGCTGTTGCCCCGCCTGCGCCAGGCTGGCGATGAGATCGGGTGGGGGATTCATCCGCGGACCCACCTCCAGAGCATCATGCACAGGAGCGGGAAGCCGACGAAGATCACGCCGTACGTGAAGAGGGTCGTCCAGAGATGTCGAGGCCAGCGTGCCATGCGGATGTCGGAATTCGTGGGACAGGAAGTTGCGGTAGAGACTGCTCGAGGGTCCAGGCGTGATTCCAGAATCACGACGCCGACGTCGCCAGAATATCCACCGGGATCTCCACCGTTTCTTCCGCCGGCTCGTCGAGGCGGCATTCGATCCGCACTCCCCACGGGAGCACTTCCGCCGCGGAGACGACGGCCTCGACTCCATCATAGTCTGTGGTGGCCTCGACCACGGGCTGTGATGCCAGCGGTGGACAAAAGCCGACGTGAGCGTAGCCGGATCGTGAGCCTTCGGGCACCATGACGCACAATCTCCCGGAGACCCGTTCGCCGCCGTCCGGCATCGCAAGCCGCTCGAAACGTTGGAGCAGGCTGCCGGCTGGCAGGGACGCGGACGTCGTCTCGTCGCGTAGGGCTTGGGGCGTGGGAACAGCCGTCGGCGCTGCGATCGATGCTGGTGCGGCGGCGGTGCGGGCCGTGGTGCCACGGTGCAAGGAGGCGGGCCATCCTTCGACGAGCCGGCCCCGGATCAGGCCGGCGATCGGCCCCCGGATGACGGTCAGGAGCGAGACGGCGAGCATCGCGATCGCAATGAGGGCATCCACGGGCGACGTCATCCGCAGTGGCAGGCAGACTGCGGCCATGGCCATGAGCAGGCCGAGCCGCGTGAGAGCTGCAGGCAACCATGAGTCGGCCCGCCCGGATGTCGGCACTGCCGACGCCCGCATGGCCAGGTCACCGACGGCAACCAGCAGCAGGCCGGAGCCGCAGACCGCCAGAACCGCTTCCGGGGCCGGCGGGGCCGCGATGGCGCCTGCCAGCTTTCGCGACAGGAGCATCGCACCGCAGCCCATCGCCATGGCTCCGGCGAGCATGGCGATCAGCGGCAGCATGTTGAGCAGCGGTCTCGGCAGGAATGCCGTGTCGGCAACGGCCAGACCATCCAGCCGCTCGGCAGTGCCTGCGCACGGCGAGCCATCCATGGCTGGTGATCGTTGCAACACGGCTGATCCTGATTCTCGTCCTGGTCCTGAACCCGGTCCTGGTCCTGAACCCGGTCCTGGTCCTGAACCCGGTCCTGGTCCTGAACCCGGTGATGGTGCTGGTGCTGGCCGGGTCGATTCGGCTCAGCCGCCAACCGCGACGCCCGACTTGGCAGCCTTCGCAAGGTCCTTGGACCGTTCGGTCTGCTCCCAAGAGAAACCTTCCCGGCCGAAGTGACCACCAGCGGCGGTCTTGCGATAGATCGGCCGACGCAGGTCGAGGTAGTCGATGATGCCGCGAGGCGTCAGCGGGAAAAACTCTCGGGCAAGCTGGCAGAGCCGCTCATCGTCGATCTTTCCAGTGCCTTCCGTATCGACATGCACGCTCACCGGCTCGCTCACGCCGATGGCGTAGGCAAGCTGCACTTCGCAGCGGTCTGCGAGACCAGCCGCGACGATGTTCTTGGCTACGTGGCGGGCCATGTAGGCGGCGCTGCGGTCAACCTTGGTCGGATCCTTGCCGGAGAAGGCGCCGCCGCCGTGACGACCCCAGCCGCCGTAGGTGTCGACGATGATCTTCCGGCCGGTGAGGCCGCAGTCACCGTGCGGACCGCCCACCACGAACCGACCCGTGGGGTTGATGTGGTAGGTGATGTTGCTCGTGTCGAGATCCTTCGGCAGGAGCGGCTTGATGATCTTGTTGACGATGAAGTTCTGAATCTCTTCGTTCGAAACGTGGGGGGCATGCTGCGTCGAGACCACTACCGTGTCGACACGGACGGGCTTGTTGCCTTCGTACTCGATCGTGACCTGGCTCTTGGAGTCGGGCCGCAGCCAGTCGACTTCCTTCTTCTGCCGGGCCTCCGTAAGGCGATTGAGGATCCGGTGCGAGAGGGCGATCGGCAGCGGCATCAGTTCGGGGGTTTCGTTGCATGCGTAGCCGAACATCAGGCCCTGGTCGCCGGCGCCGATGTCCTTGCCCGTGGCCTCGTCCTCGTTGACGCCCATGGCGATGTCGCCACTCTGCTTCCCCACGGCGACGAGCACGGAGCATGTGTCGGCAGCAATGCCCATCTCGTCATCGGTGTAGCCGACCTGGCGGATGACGTCGCGAACGACCTGCTGGTAGTCGATCGTGCCACGCGAGGTGATTTCGCCGGCGATGACGGCCAAGCCCGTGGTCACCATGGTCTCGCACGCCACGCGGCTCCGCGGGTCCTGCGCGAGGTAGGCGTCGAGCACGCCGTCGGAGATCTGGTCGGCCAACTTGTCCGGATGGCCCATGCTGACCGACTCACTGGTGAACAGATACTTGCCTTTTGCCACGGCTGTTGCCTCGTGCAGGTGTGAAGGGAATGCGTTCCGACGACGGAAGCTCTGGATTCTGGGAAGCCCGGATTATTGGCGGAGCGGCATGCTCTTGGCAACCGGTAAATCGGGCCGCAAGTCAGGTAGTTTTCCCAGGATTGCCTCCGCAGTGGCAGCAGTGGATCCCCGCTGCGAGGCGACAAGGTCGGCAGCCCGTCTGCCCAGTCCCGTCGCAAAACCCTCGGTCTCGAGGCACTGCCGCACGAAGTCGGTCAGAGCGGGCCCATCAGCGACGACCACCGCGGCGTCTGCCGCCAGGAGCCGCCGCACTTCGTCGCGAAAGTTACGGGTGTGCGGGCCAAACGACACGGCCGCCCCGTAGGCCGCGGGTTCCAGCATGTTCTGGCCGCCACGCTTCCCGTCGAGGCTGCCGCCCACGAAGGCTATCTGAGCGGTGCCCCACCACCAGCCCAGTTCACCCGTCGTGTCGACCAGGAGAACGCGTGCCGGAGGGTCGCCAGGGAGCGGGGCTTCCGGGGGGCCGAGCCGGCTCCGCAGTTGCCAGCGCAGCCCCGAGCGATCGAGCAACGAGGCGATCTCGGGTGTCCGTTCCGTGTGCCGCGGCACGATCACGAGCCGAAGGTGAGGGTGGCGCGACCGTGCGGCCGCGAAGGCGTCGAGAGCCAGTTGCTCCTCCGGTGCCTGCGTGCTGCCGGCGAGAAACACGACGTCTTCGTCGAGGAAACCGGCCAGCTGACGCAGTCGCGTCACCTCCCGGGCCTGCCGATCCCCTTTCACCCCGTCGAACTTCATCGAACCGGTCACGATCACTTTGCAGCCGCCGGACGGCACGAAAGAGGCGAAGCGATCGCCATCCTCCCGCGATCGTGCGATCACGAGCGACACCATGCCGAGCATGCGCCGGACAATGGGGCGGACGCGACCATATCCCCGACCGCTCTTCTCGCTCATTCTCCCATTGGCGACCACGATCGGAATGCCTCGGGCATGGACGCGAGCGAGCAGGTTGGGCCAGAGTTCCAACTCGCCCAGCACGAGGAGATCTGGACGCACGCGATCGAGCACCCGGTTGACGGCCCACGTGAAGTCGAGCGGGCAAGGAAAGGCGTGTTCGGCGCCGAACCGTTTGGCGGCAAGTTCGAGGCCCGTGGTCGTGGAACTGGAGACGACGCAGTCGACGGCACGGCGTTCCGATTCCGCCTGCCGTTTGATTTCGGCGGCCAGCACCGAGAGCAATTGCACCTCGCCGACGCTCACGCCGTGGAACCAGATGCGGGAAACACCCGCTTCGCAGCGGGGCAGGGAGGGGATGCCGCCAGTGAACCGTGTCCATGGGGCGGCGACCGGCCGGCCGCCGCAGAGCTTCCTCCATGCAACCCATGGCAGCAGGGCCAGGAAGGCGAAGAAGTAGACGACGTTGAGCAGCATGCGGCGGCAGTGACACGGTGCACAAAAACAGGCGGCCGGAAGGAAGCCGCGTTGAAGGAAGGCTACCAACATGACGCGGATTCGTCTGCGAGCGGAGCCGGACGGCTGCGCACAGTCGCCAGCGGGCCGGGGGTCACGCCGGATCGACCGCTATCGAAACGTTGCCGAAAGGCGCCGACCGGGGCGATCGCTTCGGCACGAATGTCCGGGTGACGATCGGCAATGGATCTGACAAGAGGCTTCGCATGATCGGCCACGAGCCGGCGGCCTCGGCCCGGGCCTGCGTGATCGCCGCGAGCCAGCCGTGCTCGCGGGCCTCGTTGACGACCGATCGCAGGAAGACCGTCGGCGCGATGTAGGTCACGCCACCGCGGTATTCCGAGAGTTCGACGGCTCGGGTCGGCTCGTCGCCCAAGACCGAACGCACGGCCAACACCGCCATTTCGACGCCGCACGCCGACGGCAATCTCAGGTAGCCGGGGAAGCGAGGATTGATTTCGATCACTTTGAAACTGCCATCTCGTTCATCCCGCTTGAGTTCCACTTCCGCAGGTCCCCGCCATCGGCCCTTCGTGAAGAATGGCAGGATGTGGTCGACCAGCCCCTGCTCGCGAGTGCTTGTACCGCACGCCGTCACGCCGCCCTTCGGGGGCCACTGTCGCAGCTTCCGAGCCGTG
>JBIIMX010000456.1:0-3195 GCA_044337765.1 Pirellulales bacterium
CGGTCCAGGGATGTATTCCTGCACCAGGCAATCGCCGTAAACCGATTTGCACTGGCTCATCGCGGTGTCGAGGTGGCCCGAGTCTTGCACGTGGAGAATTCCGTTGGCTGCACCCACGTCCGTCGTCGGCTTGACGACGACTGCCCCAGGCTCCTTTCTCGCGAGCACGGCCAGAGCCTCATCACGGGATAAACTGCCGGCGCATGGAATGCCCAGTCGTGAGCACTCCTCCATGCAGAGACGCTTGTCGTAGGCGGCGAGAAATGCTTCTGTATCCGGCGTGTTGGTCTGGCACAGCGATGCAAGTTCTCGCCGGCGCTGCACGGCGAACACGGCGCCCGGCGTACAGAGCGGCAGGAACACGTTGGCACGGGACTGCGCGATGAAACGCAGGAGGGCGTCCTGCCCCGCACGTGGATCGTCGTCGGTGATGCACGCGTATCCGCTGAAGTGGCGGCAGGCCAGTGAGCGGGGGACGCGACGCCCATCCACCCCGTGGACTTCGAAGCCCGCGAGTCGCAGCGAACGGGCCGCAACGGCGCCAAGGTCGCCGGTCGCATTCGTGATGACGACTCTCATGAGGGCACGTCGTGGTTGGTCCATTCGCCGAACCAGCCACCGATCGAAGGTGTGATCCGACGACGTACTCCCGGTGGCTCTCGCCAGACGGACGGCGCAGCCACTGATGCGTGTACAACGGCATAGCCCCGGCCGTCTCGCACGATCAGCGGCGACTCCGCCAGGAAGCGGCTCACGGCCGGTGTAGCCTCGCTCCAGCCGACGAGCAGGTCGTGGGTGAGGTCGTCCGGTTCGACAAGACAACCACCCCAGTACCGCTTCACTTGCAAGAGGCCATCGGCGAGGCAGGGGCGGCAGTTGCGAAAGTCGATCTCTCTGCAGTCGAGAGACCGCGCCAGTTCCTGGCACACGGAATACGTGGCGGAAATTGCCCCGGTCTCCAGCAACCCAACGTCTCCGCCAGCACATGCGACGGCGAGTCGACGCAGCACCCGACCCTGGACGTCGTAGACCATCCCCGCGATTGGCTCGCGACCGCGCTCGATCCAAATCAGGCCGCCGGCGCGAAAGCGGCGGCGGAACCACTCCGACGAGCGGATGTGGGCGTTCTCGCCGTATCGAGCACGGATGTATGGGCGGTAATCCCGCTCGATGAAGGTCGCCAGGTCACGAGCGTCGTGGCTCGTGCGCCATGCCAGGCCGTTCCGTCGGATGAGGAGTTCTTTCCGTCGGGCCTGGCTCGACTGGGGCGGCATGCCGGCCGGTGTCACCGGCGCGATCATGCGAATCCATTCGGGCACGCGCACATAGCTCGTTGCTGGAAATCGGCCTGCAGAGAGCAGGTCGACGCGGGCGATCAGGATGTCCACCCGCTGCCGCCATGCCGCAAGGATGTCGTGCAATCGCCATACCGGCCATGATCCGAGTCGCTCGCACGTACGGGGCTCAGCACCGAAAAAACGGTCAGGGAAGTACCGGGACCAGCGTTCCGTGCCGGCGACCAGCATGCTCCCCGCCGGCCCATGGTGGAGGAAGATCGGTAGTCGGGGCAACAGGTGGTCGGTGATGCAGACCAGAGCCGTCGTGAGCGGGGTATTCATGGTTCGCCGTCCCCTGATCGCGGTGCACCGCCGGAGTATCGTGCTCCATTCGGGACCCGAAATCCGTGCTGGTGGAAATAAGCCGCCACCCGCGGGTGTGCAAGCAGCGGCCCGTGCGCCTGCGAGACGACGATGCCTGGCGGGGCATTGGCCTCGATGAGGCTGTATCCTGCGTCGGTGATCACCAAATCCCATCCAACGCAGGTCGCCTCCGGGAAGCAGCGTGCCGCCTCCAGCACACCTTCCAGTGCCAACGGCAGACCGGGGATGGACACGCCTTCGATCTGGCTGCCAGACTCCGGGTGGACTTCGTGACAGATACGTTCGTGATGGGCTCCCATCGACAGGGCTTTGCCCAGGGTGGCCGCTGGGACGTTGACGTCGGCGCAAATCCCGCCGCGCCCTTGATGAAAGTTGTCGATGGGATAGGAACGCGACGTGCCGAAACGGTGCACCACGTTCGCCACGAAAGGGCCGTCATCGTCGACGAGCGTGAGGACTCGGAGAGTGTTCGTCGTACGGGGATGGATCCTTCGCGCATACTCGGCTTGTTCGACGAATGCAGTGGCGATGTAACGGTCCAAGCCGCCGAGCAGGGAGTGCAGTTCAACCGCCGTCGCGATGCGGCCGTTGACCAGCCACTCCTGTCCCTGGCGGTGAACGAAAAAAACACCTTCGCCGCCACCCGACCAATGAGGGCGAAAAACGACCGGGGACCGATTCTCCGTCCAACGATCCAGGATTCGGGCGTTCGTCTCGCGCGGTGTGGTGGCGTGTGGGATCAGGCGGCCGTGGGATACCACGCCGAGCACCGGCGGATGGGGAACACCGTGTGCCGCCAGAACCTTCGAAACGACGAATTTGTTGCCGATGATCGGATTCCAGAAGCCGTTCATCCGATAGCAACGGTACGCGTAGGCGAAATCAGGAACGAAAAGCGTGGGGTCGTTGTCGTCGAGCCCGTACACGGTCGCAGACACCGTTCTGAAACCCAGCCGCCACGCGCGAAGCCGTTGACGCCACGGGATGGCGCTGCGGAAAACGGCCTCCGCCCGGATCTCGCGGATGAGTCGGGTGGCACACCGGGCCCAGAGTTCCAGCCGCCCTTGCGGCCGAACGTTGTGTTCGATGCCGAACCGAGAAAAGAGTGCGTCGGACACGTGGGGACCTCGTGGAGTTTCGTCTTATACTACTTTCCGCTTGCGATGGATTTTCCTACCGAACTGGCCGTGAGAAAACCGAGGTGGTGGGCTGTGATTGACGCGAGCAAGACTGACGACACTCGGGGGATCACGCCGAAAGTGTCCGCCGGGTACTGGGACGACGTCGCCAAATTGTGGCGCCGTGCCGGACGGCAGCGGCTGTGGCGGGAGTTTTCCGACCGGTATCAGGCAGCGTTGGTGACGGGGTGGATCGACTCGCCGTCCGAAGCGAAGAGATCTGCGAGCAGCCCCTCGCCGTCCTTGTCGCTGCTCAAGACCGATCTCTTCGACGAGGTGGCCGGTCGTGGGATCGTGCACAGTCTCTTGGCTTCGGGAATCCTTGTCACCGGCATCGATGTCGGACCGGGGATCGT
>JBIIMX010000101.1:0-9996 GCA_044337765.1 Pirellulales bacterium
CGGGCGACCACCGGCGTCGCTCGTGACGAGCGTGTAGCGAACGCGGCCCACCTCGATACCGGACACCCGTCGCGTCAGCAACGATTCGAGCCAGTCGATCGCGGCCGTGCCGCCGATCGTCAGCCGCCCCATGTGCGACACGTCGAACAGTCCGGCCGCTCGACGCGTGGCCAGATGCTCCTCGACGATCGAAGCATATTGAACGGGCATCCGCCAACCGGCGAAATCGACCATGCGGCCGCCGTTCGCGGCGTGCCATCCAACCAGGGGTGTTTCGAGCAATGACGGCGGCACGTGGAACCTTCCAAACGGGAGACGGATCGAAGCGGGAGACGCATCCGAGCGGGAGCGGGATCGCGACGGATTGTAGGAAAGCCTGGCAAACCTGCCACTGATGCCGCGTCAGCGGTGTCTGCGCTTTGCGCCGGCCGGCTTGCCGGCCCTGCCGGATGCCCGGGAGCGGGACGCCTTCCCAGGCGACTTTTTCCTGCCCGGCGGCTGCGGCGAGCCGCCGCCACGGCGGCGGAAGCGGCCCCCCATCTCGACCAGACGGAAGTCGAGCGTTCTGCGCTCCAGATCGACGCGAAACACCGTCACGCGGACGCGATCCCCAAGCCGGAAGGAATTGCCGGCCCGCCGACCGATGAGCGTGTGGCTGGTCCGATCGAAACGGTAGCTGTCGTCCGGCAGCGATTCGAGGGCCACGAGTCCTTCGGCCGGCAGTTGGAGCCCTTGCACGAACAGGCCGAACGGCTCGACGCCGGTCACCACAGCGTCCATCTCTGTGCCTGTACGCGAGCTGAGGAAAATGAGCAGTTTGAGCTTCACGAGCTCCCGCTCGGCCGCCTCAGCCCGCCGTTCCAGAAGCGAGCATTCCTCCCCCAGCCGCGGCAGCCCGTCGGCAGCCGCACGGCGGCCGCGGGCGAAAAGATCGAGCGCCCTGTGGACGGTCAGGTCGGGATACCGACGGATCGGCGAGGTGTAGTGGCAGTAGCAGTCGCTGGCGAGCGCGTAATGGCCATCCTCCTGCGGACCGTAGACGGCCCGCGAGAGGCTGCGGAGCACTGCGTAGTGCACGGCATGCTCCTCAGGACGATCCCGCGCCATACCGAGAAGCCGCTGGAGCTCGAAGCGGCTCTCCAACGTGTCGACCTCGAACCCGAGTTCCGAAACGAACTCCGTCAACTGCCGCAGCTTCCGCAGGTCGGGGGCGGGATGAATCCGCCGCAGAAACCCGGCTCCTGCGGCGGCCAGCATTCCGGCCACGGCCTCGTTGGCAGCGAGCATGAACTCTTCGATAATCTGGTGGCTTTCCGTGTTTTCAACAACGTGCGCCCCGCTCACGCGGCCGTCGCGGTCGAGGTCTATCTTGACCTCCGGCATCGCGAGTTCGAGTGAACCGCGGGCCATCCGCCGGCTGCGGAGCATCCTGGCCAGATCCCGCATCCGGCCGAGCAGCGACCGCACCTCGGCAGACATCTCCAAGGCGGCAGTATCGGGGTCTGCGAGGAAGACGTCGACCTCCTCGTAGCTGAAACGTCGCCTGCTCTTGATCGCCGATCGCTCCTCGTCGGCGTGCACCGGGATTCCCTCGGACGAGAACTCGATCCAGCAGGTCCGCGCATACCGCACGCGATCCGGCTGCAGGCTCGCGAGATTGTTGGAGACGATCTCGGGCAGCATCGGGATCACGCGGTCGGGAAGGTAGACGCTCGTGCCGCGAGCCCGGGCCTCCTGATCCAACGGCGATCCCTCTTCGACGAAGTGCGACACATCGGCAATGTGCACGCCCAGCAGCCAGTGGCCTCCGTCGATTCTCTCCAGCGAGATCGCGTCGTCGAAGTCGCGGGCGTCGACCGGATCAATCGTGACGATCACGCGATCGGTGAGATCGCGCCGACCTGCCGGTACTTCCTCCCGGAATCGCTCCGCCTGACGACGGGCCTCGGCCAGCGCTCCTTCAGGAAACGGACCGGGCAGTCCGAACTCGTGGATCACCGTCAGCGTGTCGACTCCGGCCTCTCCTGCCGCACCGAGCACCTCGACGATCACGCCTTCGCCTTCGCGGAGGTGCGTGGGAAAACGCACCATCTCCACGACCACCTTGTCGTTCTCGCGGACCCCCTTCGCACCAGGATCGCCGACCGACACGGGCCTCGCGAAATTCGTGCCGTCAATCCGCACCCAGCCGAGGCCTGCAGCCTCGAAATAGCCGCCCACGAACCGGGTGGTGCGGCGATCGACGACCTCGATGATCTCTCCCGCAGGGCCAGGGCGGCGGACATCGCGGCTCCGCGCGAGCCGCACCCGAACGGTGTCCCCGGTAGCTGCGTCGAGAGACGAGGCCGCCGAGATGTGGATGTCACCCGAACGGTCGCCGGCCGCCGCTTCGAGCGGCCGGACGAATCCATAGCCGCCCGCGGCCCGCCTGAAGATGCCGACCACTCCGTGCCGCCGCGGCTCGCCGCCACCCGCCCCGGCAGAACTGCCGGCAGTTTGCCGCGGACGATCATCACGAGGCTGGCGGGAACGGCCCATGGAGACTCTCTGGTGTCTTTCCGTTTCCGAGCCGGTGCCGTCAGCCGCGGCCCTTGAAGAACTTGCGACCCAGATTGGCGTGGTATTGAGTCCATCCGCCGTCGAGGGCAGCCTCGTTTTGCATCAGTTGCAGCGTGCCCGCCATCCGTGCGTCGAACTGATCGAGATGGTGGAGGGCAATTGCTTCGAGCGTCATGGGGAGCTTCGGGGCCCCGAAGGCATATTCCCCATGGTGGCTGGCGATCATGTGTTTGATGCGGATCGCCGTCTCAGCATCGAACACACTCCCGGTGCGGCTTTCGACCGCGTTGATTTTTTCGTCGACGAGTTCCAGCCCGAGGAGCACGTGGCCGAGCAACTGGCCAGCGTCCGTGTAGGAAAATCCGCGTTCACTCTCGAGCTCCAGGGTCTTGCCGATATCGTGCAGGAGCACGCCGACAAGCAGCAGGTCACGATCGACCGCTGGATAGCGGGGTGCCACCGTGTCTGCCAGGTGGAGGAGGTTGACGACGTGTTCGAGCAGGCCGCCGGCATACGCATGGTGCTGCTTCACGCCCGCGGGGCTTCGCTTGAACGCGGCCATCAGCTCTGTATCCGCCAGCACCTCGTCGACCAGGAAACGCAGCTGCTCGGAGCGGATCGTCCCCAGCAGCCGGGTCAACTCCCCCGCCAGCCTCTCGACATCAGCCGTTGAAAGCACTCGGAATTCAGACTCGTCCACCGACCGCGGGTCAACCCGGCCGATCCCCGTGAGGATGATCTGCAGTGCCCCCGAATAGAGCTGCACCGTACCGTCGACCCGGACGTACTCCCCTTCGTCGAAGGCCTCGAAATCCTCGTCGGAGGCGTTCCACATCCGGCCGGTGATCGCGCCGCTGCGGTCGGCCAGTTCCACCTGGAGATAGAGCTGTCCGTTGCGATTGGGTCGCAACTGCTTGCGGGTGGCCAGAAACACCTGATCGATCTGGGCTCCGCCGGCGAGTTCGGTGATCCGCTTGCGACTGGAGCCGCCGCGACGCAGCGGCCCCTTGGGAGCCGTTGAGGGAGCCGTTGAGGGAGCCGTTGACCCGCCGGGGTGATCGGCATCGCGGCCGTGAAGTGGGGCTGTGGACATGTGTGGGCTCGGGTGCCGCGGAGGGATGCCGGCCGGAGATTCTAGCAAAAAGTCCCGCCACGATTCGGCGATGTCAGCAGGAGGTTCGAAAGACTACAATCCGCGGCCTTGCGGACCGCCGCACTCGACCGTGAAAGAACTTGGAGCCCGTCATGCCCGACCATGCCATCTCGCCAACCCGCAGTCAGGACTACCCCGAGTGGTATCAGCAGGTGGTCCGCGCAGCCGACCTCGCCGAGCAGTCGCCGGTCCGCGGCTGCATGGTGATCAAGCCGCACGGCTACGCCATCTGGGAACGGATGCAGACGATCCTCGACCGCATGTTCAAGGCGACGGGCCATCAAAACGCCTACTTCCCACTGTTCATCCCGCTCTCCTATCTCGAACAGGAGGCCAAGCACGTCGAGGGTTTCGCGAAGGAGTGCGCCGTCGTCACGCACCACCGCCTCGAACTCGGGCCCGACGGCAAACTGATCCCCACGGGCAAACTCGAGGAACCGCTCGTCGTACGGCCCACCAGCGAGACGATCATCGGCGCGATGTATGCGAAGTGGGTGCAGTCGTGGCGGGATCTGCCGGTGCTCATCAACCAGTGGGCCAACGTCGTACGCTGGGAGATGCGGCCACGGCTCTTCCTGCGGACGGCCGAGTTTCTCTGGCAGGAAGGGCACACGGCCCACGCCACCCGCGAGGAGGCAGTCGAGGAGACGCTGCGAATGCTCGACGTGTACACCACCTTCGCCGAGCGCGACCTGGCGATGCCGGTCCTGAAGGGCCCAAAGCCCTCGGCCGAGCGGTTCCCGGGAGCGGTCGATACGTTTTCGATCGAGGCGATGATGCAGGACGGCAAGGCGTTGCAGGCCGGCACGTCGCACTTTCTCGGCCAGAACTTCGCGCAGGCGCAGGGCATCAAGTTCGCCAACTCCAGCGGCGTGGAGGAGTTCTGCTGGACGACGTCGTGGGGCGTTTCGACCCGGCTCATCGGCGCCGTGATCATGACCCACTCCGACGACGACGGCCTCTGCCTGCCGCCGCGGATCGCACCGACACAGGTCGTGATCCTCCCGATCCACCGCACCGACGAGGAACGCACGGCCGTGCTCGCATGCTGCAGGCAACTGGAGGCGGACCTCGCCGGCACGAGGTACGGCGACGAGCCGATCCGTGTCCGCATCGACGCCCGCGACATGCGGGGTGGCGACAAAGTCTGGCAGCATGTGAAGCAGGGGGTGCCGCTCCGCGTGGAGATCGGCCCCCGCGACCTTGCCGCCGGTGCCGTGAGCGTGTCGCGCCGCGACCGCGGGCCACGGGAGCGGGCGGCCATGCCGCTCACGCAGTTCGTCGCCGAGGCAGCCGGCCTGCTCGACGACATTCAGCGCGGCATGTTTGAGCGGGCTCGGGCTTTCCGCGATCAGCATTCGGTGCGGCTGGGCAGCACGGCAGAGGTGGTCGCATTTTTCGAGCGGCCGGCGGAGAAGGGGAGCCCGGTGCAGGGTGGCTTCGTCCACGTGCACGTGGCCGACGACCCGGCCGTCGCGGCCACGTTTGACCCGCTGAAGGTGACGGTGCGATGCATTCCGTTGGAGGGGAACGATGACCCGGGAACCTGCATCGTCACCGGTCGTCCGGTCGCCGGGCGAAGCGTGCTGGCACGTTCGTACTGACTTCACGAACGAGGGGCAGTCTCAACTCACGGACACGGTTGAAAAACTTGCCGCCACGGGGGACTGAGGAGCTGGGATCGGCGAAGCTGGAGGAGACGAGGAGGATGTCCGACTTGTTGTGCGTGCCATGCCGCTTGGGGTGGCAAGTCGGAATCTCCGAGCGACGGAAGCTTGGCCGTCCCAGCGGTGCGGGTTAGTCGGGCACGAACGAGGGGTAGCCTCGACTCACGGACAAGTTGGAAAACTTGCCGCCACGGGGGCAGGGGACACGGACAAGTTGAAAAACTTGCCGCCACGGGGGACTGAGGAGCTGGGATCGGCGAAGTTGGAGGAGACGAGGAGGATGTCCGACTTGTTGTGCGTGCCATGCCGCTTCGGGTGGCAAGTCGGAATCTCCGAGCGACGGAAGCTTGGCCGTCCCAGCGGCGGATACCAGACGATCCCAGGGGCGGGTACCAGACGAGCCCGGCGGCGGCTCGGCCAACCCCGTCCCTGCACGCTACAATCCCGGTTGCGACGACTGTTCGGGAAATCAATTGGAGCCTCGCGATGATGCGACTGCCGAATGCTTGGGTCGTGACGGGGGTGGCCGCCTGCCTGGGAGCGGCTGTCGGTGGCGGAATTGCGACGCTCGAGGCCTCCACACGGCCGTGGCGCGCGGGAGACTTCGCCGTTGCACGCAGTCCATCCGGCCCCACTCCGCAGGTTGAAGTGCCCGAAACCCAATTCGCTTTCGGCACCGTCGGCGTCGGCGCCAAGGGGTTTCACGAGTTTGTCATCCGCAACGCCGGCGCCGCGCCGCTCGAACTCACAAAAGGCACCACCAGTTGCACCTGCACGGTCAGCGATTTCGATGAAACCGAAGTGGGCTCGACCGGCAAGAAGGTGGTACCACCAGGGGAGAGCACAAAGCTCAAGGTGCAATGGCGGGGCAAGGGAGATGGCGGACCATTCCGTCAACAAGCGAGCGTCCTGACCAACGATCCGTCGCGGCCGCAGGTCGCGTTCGTGGTGGAGGGAACAGTGGTGCCAACCTACAAAGCGGTTCCTCCCTTCATCACGCTTACGAAGCTCTCCACCAGTTCGAGCGAAAAAGTGACCGCCGCCTTCTTCACCTTTGGCCAGGAGCAACCCGTGGTCGATTCCATCTCGGTCACCGACGAGAAAACGGCCGACTTCTACTCCCTCACAACGGCACCGCTCGAGCCGACGGCATGGGCCGCGGAGACCGGTGCCACCGGTGGCTTTCAGGTCACGGCCGAGATCCGCCCCGGCCTCCCGATCGGGCCGCTGCGTCAGGCCATCAAGGTCGTCTTTCGGATGCCGGAGGAGGTGGTTGCCGAACTGCCCGTGGAAGGGTCGGTCTCGGGCGATCTTGCGATTGCAGGCACGGCTTGGGATTCCTCAAGCGAGGCACTGCTGCTGGGAACGGTTTCCTGCCGCACAGGCACCGAAGCCAAACTGTTTCTCACCGTCAAGGGACCGCACCGGGCGGACGTCAAGCCGGTTGTTCGACAGGTGATCCCCGATTCCCTGCGGGTCGTCGTCGGGGAGGGCAAGCCGGTGGGGAGCGGTAACGTGATCCGTATTCCGCTCGCGATCACCATCCCGCCGGGCAGCGACCCGGCCAATCACATCTGCTCGACGCAGGCCCCCGCCGGAAAGATCGTGCTCGAAACCGGCCACCCCGAATCGCCCACGCTTACCATTCCCGTCTGCGTAGCCATTGCCCCCTAATTTTTTTGGGGAAAAAGCGGTTTTCGGCTTTTCCCACCAATTCAGCCGGTGAAAATGCCGAGAATTTTCATGGTCCACCGACACCGCCCTCCGGCTGTGCCTCCGGTTTTCCCCGCCTGCCAGCGAGTGATTCGCCCCATGAAGCCCACCCTTCCTGCTCGTTCCGTCATCGCTGCCTGCGGACTGCTGTTGGGCGGCATGCTGTCGCAAGCCCGCGGCGAGTCGCCGGCCCCCCTTCCAATCCGGGGCGACGGGGTGAGCGACGAGCTGGTTCAGACCTTCCGCGACCGAAATGGCAGTCTCTTCGAGGGCTGGCAGAAACCGCAGGCCGTGCTGATCGTGACGGGGGAGTTGGATGGCTACATCGAACCCTGCGGCTGCACGGGCAAGGAAAACCAGAAGGGAGGCCTGAGCCGGAGACGGAATTTCCTGCGTGCCATCACCGCCGCGGGATGGCCGCTCGTTTCGGTCGATCTGGGTGGCCAGGTGAAGCGCTTCGGGAGACAGTCTGAGATCAAGTTCCAGTCGATCGCTGACGGTCTGCGAACGATGGGCTACACGGCCATCGGCTTGGGGCCGGGCGACCTGCGGCTGCCGGCGGAGGAGTTGGTGGCCGCGGTGGCGCCGGTCGGCGACACGCCCACGCCGTTCGTGAGCGCCAACGTCGGCCTTCTCGGACTTGACGCCAACATCACGCCACGATTTCGCATCGTCGAGGCTGGTGGACTACGGTTTGGCATCGTCTCGGTGCTGGGTGACGCGGAGGCCAAACAGGTCCGCAATGATGCCATCGAAATCCTGCCGGCCGCGGACGGGGTCGGCGCCGCGGCGGCCGAACTGAAGAAGGCGAATTGCGATCACCAGATCCTGCTGTCGTGGGCCTCGCCGACGGAGACGAAAAACCTCGCTGCACAATTCCCCCAGTTCGATATCGTCGCGACAGCGGGCGGCGCCGATGAGCCTCCGGCGGAACTTCCCAAACTTCCCGGAGGAGCCCGCCTGATCGAACTCGGCCACAAGGGGATGTTCGCCGTCGCGGTGGCATTCTTCGACGATCCCGGGAAAACGATACGTTCGCAGCGAGTGCCACTGGATGCCCGCTGGGGTGAAGCTGCAGATATGATCGCGCTGCTGGCCACCTACCAGAGCCAACTGGAATCATTGGGACTCAACGGGCTCGGATTGGCCGCGGTGCGGCATCCCTCCGGCAGGAGGTTCGCAGGCAGCGCGGCTTGTGCCGACTGTCACAAGCATGCCTACGAGGTCTGGAAAGACACGCCCCACGCGACCGCACTTGCCACGCTGGAAGAACAGAAACCACGCCGCGACGGCGACCCTGAATGCCTCTCCTGCCACGTCGTCGGCTGGGCGCCCCAACGGTACGAGCCGTTCGAGGGCGGGTTTGCCGGCATGAAGGCCACGCCCCACCTGGCACACCAGGGCTGCGAAAACTGTCACGGACCGGCGGCCGCGCATGCGGCCGTCGAACGGGGCGATGTGCGGGCCAGCGTTACGGAGCGGGACAGGCTTCGCGGAGAACTGGCCATGTCGCTCGCGACGCCAGAGGGGAAGCAGCGAGCCGTCAACAACTGCCTGGAATGCCACGATCTCGACAACAGTCCCCAGTTCGATTTCGACACCTACTGGCCGCAGGTGGAGCACCCGACCCCGGCAGAGGAAGCAGACAAGACCGAGTAACGCGGTCGCACGCCCCGCATCGATCTGAAGGACGCTGCAGGTGCTGGGACCGATTCCTGAACGTGATTCCCGGTCGCAGGCGATCTAGCCCAGCTGGGCCAAAGCTTCGTCTGGAATGTTGAAGTTGGCAGCGACGCTCTGCACGTCGTCGTGATCGTCAAGCCTCTCCACGAGGTCGAGCACCTTACGGGCCGTGTCCACGTCGTCCACGTCGACCGTGTTGGTCGGCACCCGAACGATCTCGTTCGAGTCCACCTGGAGACCGCCCTGTTGAACCGCCTCCACCACCGCCGCCATCGCCTGCGGCTCGCAGGTGATCTCCCAACGATCCCCCACAGGCTTGACGTCCTCCGCTCCGGCCTCGAGCGCCAACTCCATGAGCCGGTCCTCGCTGCAAGATGCCTGCGGCACGCGAACCACTCCCACGCGCTGGAACAGGTAGGCCACACAGCCGGTGCTGCCTAGTTTCCCGTCACACACCTCGAAAATCTTGCGAATTTCGGGGGCGGTGCGGTTCTTGTTGTCGGTGAGAATCTCGCACATCACAGCCACCCCGCCGGCTGCATAGCCCTCGTAGATCGACTCCTCGAGATTGCCTCCTTTGAGTTCGCCCGTCCCGGTGCGAATGGCCCGCTGGATGTTGTCTTTGGGCATGCTGACCGCCTTGGCCGCATCGATCGCATAGCGGAGCCGCAGGTTGGCGTCAGGATCGGCACCGCCGTGCTTGGCAGCCACAATGATCGCCTTGGCCAACTTGCTCCACAGCTTGCCACGCTTCGCGTCGATCACCGATTTCTTGCGGGCGATGTTGGCCCAATGCGAATGTCCTGCCATGGAGCTTCTCCAACGTGTGGTCCCGGGGGCATCTGCCTCGATCTGTCAGCCATCGGTCAACGCGGCTTGCGTTTTGCCAACTGAGAAGAATGGCTTTTGCCGACGGACGCCGGCGGCTTTGCCTTGGGCTTGGCATCGCCGGCCGACTTGCCAGCCGTTGGCGGTGATTTTTTCCCTGCCACCGGCTTGCCGCCAGCCTCTGGCTTCTTGGCCGGCTTTGCAGGGACAGGCTTGGCCGCTGCAGGCTTGGCTTGTGCAGGCTTGGAAGGGGCCGGTTTGGCTTCCAAAGCGGGCGTCGCGAGTTGCGGCTTTATGGTGATGGGCTTGCCTACATTGGGCTTCACCACAAACGGCTTGGGGCCCGCCTTGCCACCGGGCTTTGGGGTGCCATCGGCGGCACGTTTCGGACCG
>JBIIMX010000553.1:0-2536 GCA_044337765.1 Pirellulales bacterium
ACGCTTCGGCGCTGCGCCAGCCGCACCTGCCTTTGCCGCCCCACGCCGAGCAGCTGGCTTCCGGACCGTGCCAGCCTTCTTGCCCGCGGCAGCAGCCTTGTCCGCCGCCACCTTCGCGACCGAAGCGCGAAATGCGTCGATCGCCGCCGTGGTCATCACCACAGCACGAGGCTGCAACAACGACCAGGCATTGAGCTCAGCAACCGGAGACACCGACACGCCCTCGATGTTGCGGGCGCTCTTCCAGAGCATGTCGTCGTGCTTGGCAGGAGAGACGAGCACCGTCTTCTCGGCGACCCCCAGCGACTTGAGCAACTTTGCAACGGTGGCCGTCTTGGGCGAGCCAAGCTCGAGGCCGCTCACGAGCTTGACCTCGTCGTCGGCCAGGCGGGCGGCAAGGGCCATTCGAGTGGCAGCACGCAGCGCCTTCTTTGGCATCCGCCAGCCGAAGTCACGCGGACGCTTGGCAAAGATATGACCGCCGCCGCGACGCGTGCCGCTACGACGAGCACCGGCACGAGCATTACCCGTGCCCTTCTGCCTGTAGAGCTTTTTCGTGGAACCGGCCACCTCACCGCGGTTCTTGGTACGAAACGTACCCTGCCGCTGATTGGCCTGGTACATCACGACCGCGTCGTGGAGCAGCTGCTTGTTTACAGCAGGAGCCAGTTCGGCGGGGTCGATCTCGTAGGAGCCAACCTGCTTCCCCGACATGTCATAAACGGCAAGATTCACTTGGCACCCGCCTTCTTCTTAGCGCCACCAGTGGGAGCCGGCCCACCGCGACGCTTGACCTTGTTGGTCTGCCGCACCACCACATACCCACCATTGGGACCTGGCACCGCCCCACGGACGAGAAGGAGATTGTTTTCGAGATCGATCCGCACGAGCTTGACGTTTCGCATCGTGGACCGCTCGTTGCCGAACCGCCCAGCCATCCGCTTGCCCTTGAAGACTCGCGCGGGCGAGGTGTTCATGCTCGTGCCGCCCTGATGGCGATGCACTTTCTTCACACCGTGACTGGCTCGCTGGCCGCTGAAGCCGTGACGCTTCATGACGCCAGCGGTGCCCCGGCCCTTGGTCGTGCCGACGATGTCAACGGCATCAACCCCCTCGAAAACGCCGACAGTCAGCACACCGCCGACATCGACGCCCTCATACACGCCACGCAGTTCGCGAACAAACCGCTTCGGCTCACAGTCCGCCTTCGCCAGGGCGACAACGCCGGCTTCAGCAGCCCGCTTTGCGCGACGGCTGTCCAACTTGGCAACATGCCCCCGCACCGAGCGGCTGGCGAGCCTGCGGGGCTTGTCCAGAAAACCGATCTGAACAGCCTGATAGCCGTCGCGATCGACTGAACGCACCTGCGTCACCGAGCACGGCCCGGCTTCGATCACAGTGACCGGCACCACGGTGCCATTGGCGTCAAACACCTGCGTCATCCCGACCTTGCGGCCGAGCAGGCCTTTCCGACCCGCGGAGCCAGCCTTTGTTTCTGCAGCCATATGATGCATCGCCATCGAGACAGACTTCCCTGCGACCAGAGGCATTCCTGCCGCCGGCGCTGACTCCATCTCGCGATCACGCTCGAAGCCGTTGGCTGCGGGAGCACCCGGGCAACCTGCCCCTGGCCTTACCCACAACGCCTTCCAAGCATGCCGTGTCGTGCGCTCCTAAGTGTGTTGAAAAAGGTGTGAAGTGTGCTGTAGCGAACTGTCTGCAAAAACCAACCGTGGAACCAAGCCCTTCGGCGACTGCCGAGATTATCGAGACGAAGCCTTGATCTTGATATCCACACCAGCCGGCAGACTCAATTTGTTGAGGGCCTCGATCGTCTTGGCAGTCGCCTGGACGATGTCAATCACCCTCTTGTGCGTGCGAATCTCGTATTGCTGCCGTGCCTTTTTGTCGATGTGCGGACTCGAAAGCACCGTGTACCGCTCGATCCGCGTGGGAAGCGGAATCGGACCGTGCACTTCAGAGTTGGTTCGCTTGGCCGTATCGACGATCTCCGCGGCACTCTGGTCGAGCACCACGTGGTCGTAGGCCTCCATGCGAATTCTGATGATTTCTTGTGTCGGACCGGCCACGAAAAAACTCCAGTACCGGGTTTGAAACCGGAGAAACAGTCAAAAAATCAACGGACAGTCAAGCGTGTTCGGCGGCTGCTCATCGCACGCCCACACAGGCTTTTTTGCCCGGAAGGACCGAAGAAAAGCCTCCGAAAAGGCTTTTTCCGCGACTCCCTCCTGCGGCCGTAAGGCACCGCGGGGAGTCGCTGCGGATGAAGTGAGAAATCTATGGCCGAGTATGCCCCGTGTCAACACACTGGTTTTCCGCGGCCAAATACCGCCCGCGTCGCTTTTTTTGGCCCCCAAGACCTCCCTCAAGGCGGCCCGAATCAACTCCGGGGCTGTTTTGCTAGCAGCCCGCCCCCCCGCCGCGGATTGCCAGCCGTTTTACCGCTGTGACGGCAAGTTTTCAGCGTGCCGTGCCCCCGTGGTGGCGAGTTTTTTAACTTGCCGTGTCCCGCCCC
>JBIIMX010000102.1:0-9964 GCA_044337765.1 Pirellulales bacterium
CGCTCAACTGCTGCCTTACAAATTGCGGCCCAGCCTGATGATGCGAGCAGTCGGCTGGAGCCTTCTCATTCAAATGGGCGGTTCGTTGGGTGTTTCGTTCATAGCCCGCGCGCTCGGCGTGGCTCTGCCGATGTCGGTGTGGTTTGCTGTTGTTCCGCTGGTGACGCTGGCGATGGTCGTGCCTCTGAGTATCAACGGCGTGGGGGTACGTGAGGGCGGGCTGGCGTTCCTGCTCAAGTCGTCCGGTATATCGACCGACGCCGCAGTTGCCATCGGACTGCTCTGGTTCCTTGCCACGATTCTCACCGGACTGATCGGCGGAGTTCTCTTCCTGCTCGATCGCAGCCGGCCGGCAACTCCGGCAACAGCCGAGCCGATCTAACGGCGTCGCGCCGCTGTGATCATCAGTCCGGCGATCGTCTTGGCATCGTCGATCCGACCATCGAGGCACATCGCGATCGCCTCGTCCCACGCGACCACACGGGTGCGGATCTGCTCGCCCGGTTCGAGTGCCTGCGGTCCGGCGACCAGATCCTCGGCGATGAAAAGATGCATCCTCTCCCGAAGAATTCCGGGAGACATCCACATCTCCCCTGCCGGCACGATCCGCCCGGCACGATAACCTGTCTCCTCCGCCAGTTCCCGCCGCGCGGCCTCCTCCAGCGACTCAACCCTGTCGAGCGTCCCGGCAGGGAGTTCCAGGAGCGTTCTGCCGACGGCCACGCGGACCACCTCCACGAGACAGACTTCTCGCGCCGACACCATCGGCACGATCACCACGCTGCCCGGGTGCCGCACGACCTCGCGTTCGCGCCGACTGCCATCCGCGCATGCTTCCGCGACCCGCACGACATGGAACCGTTTGGTTTTCAGGAGCAGCTCACCCTCTTCCGGAGAACGATCGTCCGCTGGCCCAGCCCGCCGCGCCGGTTCGGTGGACGGCGGATGGACTGTCGCCACATCCAGCGGCACCGCCACGACGCTGGCTGTCGCGTCCCAGACCTTGAGCGGCCGCGCTGCATCGACCACCTTCGCCTGCACGAGGCCGAGGCCGAGGCCGCATCCGAGCGTGGGGGAGAAGCAGACCGATGTGAGCCGGCCCACGATCTCCTCGCCGCAGCGCACCGCCACGCTCGTCTCGCCTTCCCGAAGCCGATCCGGGAGCCAGTCGCCGTCGATGGAGACTGCCACGAACCGCCGATTGACATGCCCCAGGGCGTCGATGCGAGCCACGGTTTCCTGGCCGAGGTAACAGCCCTTGGTGAACGAGATCGCCCGGGCGTCGCGGCCCAGTTCCTGAGGCAGTGTCTTCTCTGGAAGATCGACCGGCGCGGGCACGCCCGCCTCGATGCGGGCAGTCTCCCACGTCGCAGCCGCCGCCCGGGGCACGCCCTGGGACTCGAGCCAGGCAATGAGCTTATTCTGGAGGGCCGCCTGCACCTGCACGACAAACCCTACCGGTCCGAACGAATCGACCCGCACGATTGCAACCGGAACATCGCCCAAGATGCAGCGGCCGTGTTGCAGTGGTGTTGCCAGCGGCCCTACGGCGGACCGCGCCGCAAGCCATGCCTCAGCCCCGGGGCCCGCGATGACCAGATGCGTGTGTGCATCCGATGCGTCGGTCAGCTCGAGCTTCTCCCGGATGTGATAGCGGTCCAGATGCTCGCGCAAGCTGGCAGCCAGTCCCGCAGGGGCGTCGATCCAGATGCCGTCCTCGATCCGCAGGATGTTCGTCCATGCAAGCACCCAGCCGCGGGCGTCGGCAAAGAAACCCTCCGTGCCCGCGCCCACCGCCAACGCGGAGACGGAAGCCGTCGTGAAGTTGTCGATAAATCGGACAGCGTCGGGCCCGCTCGCCGTGAGCACCGATCGCCGGCCAAGGTCCCCCCAGGCCAGGCTCCGCCGCAGATCGGCGTAGCCGATCGGGGCGGGCACGAGCATGGAAGCGTCGGCTGTACAGGACTGGCCGGCCCGATGGGATGGCTGTGTGGTGTGCTCATGCATGGCTGGCGGCCCTGGAGACAGAGGCGGGGGGGTGGCTGCGTCTGGCAACAGACTACCCAAACCTTCAGTCCAAGGTCCTCCGGCAATTTTTTGCCCGGTGCGCGAACGCTTCGGGGTGATGCTGCGTAAGGGAATGCACCGCAAGGCTCGCAAGACACAACGCGGTCGGAACCTGAATCCTAGGGAGCTCGGCCCCCCAAGCTCATTCGCAGAGGGATACAACCATGGCCACTGTCGACTGTCGGAATGGATGCCGGAATGACTACGATGACGATGATGCGGAGGACATGCTCGACGATCCGCTCGCCGTCGCCGACACCGAACATTCCGACGCGGTGCGTGCCGCGGCGGATGTGGGGGACACGAGCCTGCATGCCTCGAACCGCGGGCATCGACGACTCCACCGAATCGCCGACGTCCGTAGACTCCAGGGCGTGACGCTCCGCAACGTTTCCCGGCGGCTCGGAACGCCGATGACGGTGGTGCGCCGTCAGGAGCAGCCCGACTGCGACCTGCGGCTCTCCGATCTGCTGCAATGGCAGGAAGTGTTGGAGGTGCCGGTCGCCGAACTGCTCGTCGAAGGCGAGGGTCAGTTGTCCGGCCCGGTGCTGCAGCGATCCCGCATGGTCAAGCTGATGAAGACGGCCGCGGCGATTCGCGAACGCACGCACGACAGCACGACAGGCCGCATGGTGTCGATGTTGATCGACCAAATCCTCGAACTCATGCCCGAACTTGCCGACGTGACGCCGTGGCATGCCGTGGGGCAGCGGCGGACGCTCGATGACGTCGGCCGGACCGCCCGGCAGACGGTTGCCGAAGAGGTTTTTCGCCGGCCTCGAATGGAGTAACGACCGAAGGGATGGCATCGCGCCACCCTTGATCCGGACGTGGGGCACCGCTTGCCCGACAAGCCATCAGGGATGATCGAGACGGAAGGCCCGATTTGTCAGGGGCGCGGGCCGCCTGTCTCTATGTGCCGCCGGTGCGAACAAGCCCGCCTTGTTCGCACCGGCGGTGCTGTTTACCATCCCAGCACCGCGAATGTCGTCTCGGCATCCGCCGAACATGCTTCGCTTTGTCAGCCTCCTTTTTTGGGTCGCCAACCGTGTTTTCCCTACTGGGTGTCATCGGCATCACTCTCGTGCTGTTTTTCGTCGTTGCGCTGACGGCGGGGCTGATCCTCGGCAAGTGATGCCGGCCCTGCCCCTCCGCCGCTGACCCGACCGGTTGCGCCGCGGAGCACGCCGGCCACGAGCAGCGAGAAGAATCCTCCCAGCACCCCCACGAACAACACCCATGCCACCACGGCAAGCGGGAAAAAATCCCGTAGCCAGACCCGTGCGGGTGGCTCGGCGCTCTTTGGGACTTTTCGCTGCACAGGCCCGTCGCGACCCGACTGCTGCCGCATGTCACGACGAAAGGCATCCCATTGCGATTGTGCTTCGGGCCGCTCCAGTTGCGCAAGCCAGTCGGCACGTGATTGCAGCAGCACCACGGGCGGCAGGATCAAGGCCGCCAGCCAGACTGCCAGAATTGCGGCCGTCCCGGCCGTTCGCAGGAAGGATCCACGTGGCACCATGACACCCAGCCTTCCAGTGGAACGTGCAATGCGGCATGCCGTGGACCCGACCTGAAAAGGATCGGGCATTTCTGTTGGCCACGGCCAAAGAAAAATTCTACCAATTGCCCACGCTTCCCGTCTTTCCAGGCAGGCAAAACGCTCTGGTGCCGGCGGCTGGCCGCCGCTATCTTCCCGACGCCCACGTCCTCCCAAACCCTCGGTCCTGCCATCGATCCGCGACAGGAGCCTGCAGCGTGACTCTGCGTCCGTCATTCCACTGGATTGCGTCGGTGATGCTCGCCGTCTCTTTGACGGCCCACGCCACCGTGGCCGAAGCCCAGACGGGCTGGCTGCCCACGGCGTGGTTTTCACAGGAGGCCGTCGATCCCAAGGCCATGTTCCCGTTGGCCGAAAGCGATGGGCCGTGGCTCGTGCTCGCCACCACCTTTCGAGGCGAGGGAGCCCGTGACGATGCGCGTCGGCTCGTGCAGGAACTCCGCGGCAGCCACAAACTCAAGGCCTACACGCACGAAAAATCGTTCGACTTCACTGGCAACCAACGGGGCCTGGGGCTCAACCCCGACGGTACGCCGAAGAAGATGAGGTTTGCCAAGTCGGAGCAGGTGACGGAAGTCGCCGTGCTCGTGGGCGACTTCGCCTCCTTCGACGACCAGCGTGGGCAGAAGATGCTCACCAAGGTCAAGAACCTGCATCCCGAGGCATTGGCCGGCGGCAGCGGGAAAAGCCGATCGTTTGCCGATTTTCGGCGGATGATGGGGCTCGACGCAAACAGTGCCAAAGGGCCGATGCACCTCGCATTCGTGATTCCGAATCCGCTTCTGCCCGAAGACTTTTTCACGAGGCAGCAGGTGGACAAGTTCGTGATCGACATGAATGCCGACGTCACCAACAGCCTGCTCGACTGCCCGGGCCGGTATAGCGTTCGCGTGGCCACCTTTACCGGTGCCGGCACATTCGACCAGAAGGCGATCGAGGACGGTGGCAAGGAGGTGGAATTTCAGGGGCGACTCGTGGAGGCCGCCGAGAAGGCCCATCGCCTCACGGAAACGCTACGCCGCGGCGGCTGGCAGGCCTGGGAGTTCCACGATCGCGATTCGAGCATCGTCTGCGTGGGCAGCATCGAGCAGCTGGCCATGCAACAGGCCGACGGCACGCTGGCTCCCAATCCTGAGATCATCCGCATCGTGAAGGCCCTCGGCCCTGACCCGGTGAAACTGGCAGCCGGCCAAATCATGCCTCGGAGCATCGACGGGGTGCTTCTCGATGTGCAGCCCAAGCCGATCGACGTGCCACGTGTGCCGACCGGCCGGCGCTGAACGCCGCACCGCGGAACCGCCGAACAGGCTCGTCCATGGATACTTCTTCAACGCTCGTGCTGGGCACGACCAATGCCGGCAAACTACGGGAACTTGCCGAACTGCTCATGCCGCTCGGCATCTCCTGTTGTTCGCTCGCCGGCCTCGACGCCGCGGTCGACGTCGAGGAGACGGGCAGTTCGTTCGCCGAGAATGCGGCGCTCAAAGCCACGCAGCAGGCCCGCGCTCTCGGTCGCTGGGTGCTGGCGGAAGACAGTGGCCTGGTGGTAGACGCGCTCGGCGGTGCGCCGGGCATCTATTCGGCGAGGTTCTCCGGTGCCGGCGCCACCGACGCGCGGAACAACGCCCTGCTGCTCGAGCGTCTCGCCGCCCTGGCCGCAGCGCCGCGATCGGCCGCCTACGCCTGCCATGCCGCGCTCTCCGATCCCACGGGCACCATCGTGGCAGTCTCGAGCGGAACCTGCGCCGGCGTGATCGCCGACCACTCCACGGGAGCCGGTGGCTTCGGCTACGACCCGCTGTTCGTCGTGCCGGAATACCATCGCACCTTCGGGGAACTCTCGCCGGCAGTGAAGTCGCTGATCAGCCACCGCGCCCGTGCCATGCGGGCGATCATCCCGGCGATCGAGCGGTCCCTGCATCCAGACCAACCGCCAGCCGGTGGGCGATGATCCGCAGCACGTCGGGCGTGCCGTCCATCCGGCCGGCCACGCTCGCAAGTGCAGGTGCATAGCTGCCGAGGTCCTCGACAAAGCCGCGGACCCGCGCCGATGTCACTTCCTCGAGCAAGGCGACGTCACCGCATCCCATGGCGGCCAGAAAGGAACTGTTCATGAGCTGCTCCGAATGGGCCCGCTCGGGCAGGACCAGCAGCGGCTTGCCCAGATGCAGGCTCTCGCCGATGAGTTGGTTTCCGGCTGCGCTCACGAGCGCCCGGCAGCTCGCCAGATCTTCGACGAACCGCCGTTCATCGATCGCGTGAAACGAGACGTTGCCCACGCGTTCGCGGGCTCCGAGCCCATAGACCTTCACCGGAAGACCGCAGTCGGTGAGCGACTCGACCGCAGAGAAGGGGGTGTGCCGCCGCAGGTAGCTGAGCAGAAACCCGCCGTCTTGCGGCACCGCTGCCGTGATCTCGGGGCGCAGCAACGGCCCGACCTGCGCGACATGCTCCCAGCCGCGACGCAGCGGTGGTCGAAAAAATGCGGAGACGACCGTATCGACCGCCTCGATGACGTACATCCAGACCGCGTGGCTCATGAACCAGGCGTTCCACTGGAGCGACCAAGGGAGGGCGTCGAGATCGTAAGCCAGCAGGAAGTGCTGGTGATCGACACTCACCAGTGGAATCCCCTGCCGGCTGGCGGCCCGCGGCAGTGCCGGCTCGAAATCGGTGATAGCGAGATCGGCGCCGAACTGTTCAAGATCCCCCATCAGCCGATCGACGAGCGGACCGAGTTGCCGCGCCTGGTAGTCGAGTCCGGCCGCGATCGACCGCATCACATCGAGCCGGCCGTCTGTGTATTGGAATACGATGCCGGGAATCTCGACGACTCGCACCCGCGGATGCCCCTCACCGAATCGTTTCGAGAGCAGTTCCCATGCATCGGCTGACGTGAACAGCAGGATGTCGTGATCACGCTCGAGATGTTCGACGAGCGTGCAGATCCGGGTTGCATGGCCGCGGCCTTCGCCGCACAGGCTGATGGCGATCCTCGACATCGAACCTCCCTTTCGTCTCTGGCGTCCAGCATTCCACCATACCCCGCGTTCTGGGCGGGAGACTATGGGCTGGAATCGGGGTCTGGCGGCAAGCCTTTCCTGTGGCTCGCGATCGCTCGCCCAGGAGCGGACGGCCCCGGCGGAGGGCAGGCCGGTTGGTTTCCAGTGTTGAGCCTACTTTTGCCCACGATTTCGCATTGAAGGACCGCCACGCGGCCGCTATCGTCTGCCGCCCGCCCTGGAGCACGTGCCGCCCAAACACGCAGGCTACGACCGGGGCCGAAATCGCCGCGAATCAGCTCCTTCAGAACCGACGCCATGAAGTTACGTTCCTTGTTGCTGGCCAGCTGCATGCTGGTCATGCCGTTGCTGGCGATGTTTTCGCACTGGATCCCGAACGAGTTTCGGGCGGCGACACGTCGCGTTTTTGCCGCGGCAATGAGCGGCCGGCTGGGGGAGTCCGCCGACGCTGGAACGCTGCCGACGCCGCCAGCACCGAGACTGCCTGCGACCGCCGCTTCTCCGACGGGGACCGCGTTGGTGCCGGCGACTATCGTCCCCCCATCAACGGCCACTGGACTTGTGCCGGCGGCCACCGGCTTGCCACCCGCGGCAGCAGGCGGCCCAGCTGCATCAAATGCTCTCCTACCGGTCGGAACTCCGCCGGCCGCAGCCGTGGAACCAGCCGCACCGCCACTGGTTGCCCAAATGGCCGACCGGACACGGCAGGTCCGCGATCAGCAGACCCGAGACAGACAGGAGATTGAAGCCCAACTGCAGTTGATTGGAGCGGTGTCGTTTGACTGCCAACCGCTGCCCGGCTCGGAGGGTCTCTACAGCAGTTCCTGCCGGGTGCCTGTCGACGCCACGGGCCAGCTACAGCGTGTTTTTCAGGCCAGTGGCCACGACCCAGGCTCCTCCTCGGCCGCACTTTTGGAGCAGGTGATGGCGTGGCGTCAGCGGGCGGCCACACAGCCACCTCCAGCCACCGCTGGAGAGTTGGGCGGTACCGGTTTGCCGTCTGGCGAGCGTTTTCGCTGATCGTGTTCCCCTTGAACTGCGGCGACGCTCATGGTCGCTTTTTGCCATGCGACGCAAACCCTTTTGCCGTGGGACGCTTCGCGAACAGCTCGGCTCTATCGGCCGGCACGGCCTCGATCGCGGCTGGACGCCTCCCCTTGGGCTCGAAGGCCGCCGGACTCGGGTCCGCCGCCGATGCCGACGCGAGGTCAGGACATTTTCCGGCGCAACCGAAGAACCGTCGGTTCCCGGACGGTTTCAGCGATCCGACGAACTGGCTCGCCTGGAAGCAGCGCTTTTTCTGGCCCGAGAACCACTCTCAACCCGGCGGCTGGCGAAGCTGGCACGGCTGACTGACGGCACCCGGGCCCGCGTGCTCATCCGCGACCTGAAACGGCTGCAGGAAGAGTCTGGGGCGGCGTTTCGGGTCGAACAGATCGCGGGCGGCTTCCGCCTCCTGACGCGGGCTTCTCTGGGGCCATGGGTGCGTCGCCTGCTGGACACCCCACCTGAAAACCGGCTGTCGGCCGCGGCTCTGGAAACCCTGGCGATCGTGGCCTACCGGCAGCCGGTCACCCGGGCGGAAATCGAAGCCATCCGCGGCGTGGGCTGCGAAGACATGCTAAGGCAGCTGATGGAGCGGGATTTCGTGGTGATCGGGGGTCGCACGGAGGATCTTGGCAGGCCAAACGTGTACATCACGTCGCGGCGGTTTCTGCAAGCCTTTGGACTCGCCAGAATCGAGGATTTACCGCGGATTGAGCCATATGACCCGGCGCCGTCCGCCGACATGCCCGACGGCCCACCGGCCTGACAGGCTCCGGGCGGGCTGTACGCCGAGCCGCCAAAGGGAGCCGATCCCCCTGGCGGCGACCAAGCGGCGACCAAGCGGCGACTGGGCGGCAACCGGGCGGTAGCCACGGGGCCGGAAAAACGGCGGTCCGTGGGTGGCTTGCAAGCGGGTCACCTACGCGACAAACTTTTGCTTCCGGCCCCGGAAAAAAATAGCTCCGTGGGCGGCGGAGAGGCGGAATTTTTTGCCTGCATGAAATTTTTTTGTTCAGCCTGTTGGATCATTTCGGACGATCGGGTACAGAAATGGGCTGTGAGCGTTGGCCGAATCGGTTTGGTTTCCAGCCGTGAACGCCGCTGCCGAGTTTTCTTGCCACGTTTGCTTTCGTTTTCCATTTCAGATTTGAGTTTGAGTCACTGTTTGTCGAGAAGCTGTTTTTCGAGTGGCTGTTTTTCGAGTTCGTGTTCGTTCAAGATTTGCTGACTGTCTTCCGTTTCGTCCTTTTGTTCACCTGTCGCCAAGCTCGCCGTGCCGCTGCCGTGACGCTGAACAGACTCCAGGAGGTATTGCCGTGACGATTGCGACGAGTGGCCGTGGCCATCAAGAAGTGCTGAACGCTGACGTGTTCTCGTGGAGCGAGCTCCCTGATCTGCTCGCTGCTGAGGATCTGTTCGAAGCAGCCAGCGGAACGGGCTCAGACCGTCTTGCGGTCATGGCGGCGAAGGACGAGGACGAAGACGACGACGATGAAGAATTCGAAGACGATGACGATGAAGACGAAGATGACGACGACGAGGACGACGAAGAACTCGAAGACGATGACGACGAATGGGAAGAAGTCGAGGACGAAGACGAAGAAGAGGACGATGAGGAGGAAGGCGAAGAAGAAGACGAGGACGAAGACGAGGACGAAGAAGAGGACGAGGATTGGGAAGACGATGACGAGGAGTGGGAAGACGACGATGAGGAAGAGGATGACGACGACGATGACTGATCGTCCGTCGACATCGCTTCCACGGTGGCAGCCTGCCGTGGGAGCTTAATTCTCAGGCATTTGCGCTCACCTCTGTGGCTCGTCAGTCTGACCGGCGTTGAGATCTGTCCGAACGACCCTTCCCTTTCGGTCGACATCGACCGCAACACTGCTCCCTGCGGCTGCGAGCCGCGAGACCATGTCGGCCTGGTCGATCACGGCCGTTCCGTTGATGGCGATCACGCGGTCGCCCAGCATCATCCCGGCCTGAGCTGCCGGCGATCCAGTCGTGATCCGCACGATCACCGGATTGGCAGGCTCGCCTGGATCGGCGCGGGTGCCGATCCCCCAGCGGGGCCGCCGGCTATCGATGGGCTGCGGCATCGTCTGCGTGGGTGAAGCGTTCGACGACACTGCCTCAAGGGCCCGCCTGGTGGCGTCGGATTCGCTACGAGCCTGCCCGCGAAACGAACGCGACGGCCCCGGCTCGTTGGCCAGTGCGGTCACAAAATCGAAAGTGAGCCTCGCTACCGGCTCGATGCCTTCAA
>JBIIMX010000103.1:0-9952 GCA_044337765.1 Pirellulales bacterium
TCGAAGCCCCGTGTCGAGAGCGAGGCGATTTTCGTGGCACTGCGATCCCTGCCGCAGGGATCGCCTGTGACGGTGTGGGACGTGGCCCTGCGGGATTGGCCGAAGGCGATGATGCCCGCCACCGCCCTGCGTGCGAACGACACGTTCAGCGGGCACGTGCTGAAACATCCGCTCCGTGAAGGACAGCCGCTGTTGTCGATTCAACTCACGCCCTCAGGAGAGGGCGGCCAGCCATCGGCCAACCCGTCTGCATTCCCGCCGCCGGCGGCCTACACGCAGTCCAGCACACCGGTCGTGCCCACCACCACTGGCGATCTCTGGTCGCCGGCGGTACCGGTCGAGGCACCGTCGCAGCCGCCCGTTCCGCAAGCGGCTCCCGAGACTGTTTCGCAGTCAGCCTCCCCGCCGGTGATGCAGGACGCTGTGCTGCCGCCGCAAGCGATCGCTTCGCCCACCGTCGCAGCCGTGACACCCACTCCCGCGTCGGAAATCGTGGAGCAGCCGGCTGTCACGACGGAGCCGTCGCCGCTCGAGCCCACCACGAGCGCGGCCGTCGTCGATCAAGCGTTGACGGATGCGGCGACAGCCCCGACCACGAGCACGGCCACGCAAGAGGCGGCCATGCCCACGGCCAACGCAACGCCCACGGCCAACGCAACGACCCCGGATATCAGCATCACCCCGGCGACCGAGCCCGTAGCGACTGCTCCGATCGCCTCGGAAGAAGAGATCGCTTCCGAAACAGCGGCAGTTCCTGAGTTGGCGGCTGTCGCACCGCAGAGTGATGTTGCTCAGCCTGCGGCGACGGTTGAAGCCAGCGACAGTCCCGCACCGCCTGTCGCTCTGATTCCTCCCTCCGCTCCTGTGCAGAGCACGGTGTCGCAGCCGACTCTCGCCGCCCCACTCCCGCATCCGCGGCCTCTGCACTCGCGGTATCTCGTGGTGCCGGAGAGCATCGCGGTCCAGGCAGACGCGTCGTTCGCGGCACGGCCAGTGGCCCCGCTGCAACCGGTCGAGGCCCTGCCTCCCAGCGATCCGCAGGCCGCGTCACGACCCGCGACGACCGCGGTCCGTCCGCTGCCGTCGACCGCCGCGGCCGATCGCGCCGCCCCGTCGAGGTCTCCTGGCAATGGCACACAGAGTCGCGGCTCCCAGCGACAAGGGCGTCAGTCACAGCCCGCCACCCCAGGAAACGCGTCCGGCAGCCCGACGCAGCCCAGGCTGGGATCGGTGATGTTTCCAAATCTTTCGGCTGGCATCGATGCGATCGAGGGGCGGATCCGCGGCGAGCAGTCGTCGCAGGGCCAGGCTCCCACCGCCGCCCAGCCGAGGCCGCTCACAACTCGATGACGATCTTGCCGGACAGGCTGCCCGACTTGTGAATCGTCGCGGACTCCTGCAGGGCATGGGCTTCGGCGACGCGATCGAGTGACCAGACCCTGTCGATCAACGGCCTCAAACGGCCCGCAGCCATCCACCGGTTGATGTCCGCGGCAGCCGCCGCCTGCCGCTGAGCAGCGGCCTTGAACATCGCGAAGCCGGAGAGCCGACAGCCCTTCACGTAGAACGGGCCGACGGGAAAGGCCGGCCGCGCATCCCTGCCGGCCATGATCACCATCCGACCGCCCTCGGCGAGCATCGCCACGGCCTGATCGAAGGCCGGCTCCCGCAGCGTTTCCCAATAGACCTGCACCCCGGCTGGTGCGGCTGCCTGTACCGCCTCCACCAGATCGTCCCGGTGGTAATCGAGCACGACATCGGCGCCCAGGCTGCGGACGCGGTCGCACTTGGCAGCGGAACCAGCCGAGGCGATCACGCGAGCACCGAGCGCCTTGGCAATCTGCACGACCGCCGAACCGACGCCGCCAGAACCACCGTTGACGAAGATGGTTTCGCCAGGGGACAGCATGCATTCATCGACGAGTCCCAGATGGGCTGTGATCGCCACGAGTGCCGCCGCCGCCGCATCGCGATCCGAAACCGCATCGGGGGTGCGGTAGAGCCAGCGTTCATCGACCGCGGCGAGGTCGGCGGCCGTTCCCTGGCGGCCGAGCAGTCCTTGGTTGGAACCCCACACCCGCATGCCAGGCCGCAGGGCATCCACTTCGTCGCCTACCGCCACCACCTCGCCCGCCAGATCGCAGCCCACCACGAAGGGGAAAGAGAGCGGCATGGCCACCGCGCCTGATCGCACGTAGGTATCGATCGGATTGACGGCCGATGCCTTGATGCGCACGAGCACATCCCGCGGTCCAGGCACCGGATCGGGCAGGGGACCAACACGGATCACTTCGGGACCGCCAGTCTGCGTGATGTATGCCGCTCTCATGCAGGCTCCGTGCGCTGTTCAACCGCTGTTGTACCGGTGTCTTCGGCACCAGGTTTTGTCCCCGTCACGACCGCCACCGTCACGACCGCCACCGTCACGACCGCCACCGTCACGACCGCTTCTGAGCGGCCAGCGCGGAGAGGCCGGCTCCGATCGCAGCAAGGGCCCCCAGACCGCCTATGGCATAGAGCGTCCGCGACATCGTTCGTGCAAACACCGTTTGCCGCTGCAGAGCTACTTCGCCGACCAACGGGGGACGATCGACGGGAAACCGGGAGTAGTCCTGCAGCGATTGATAGAGCGCCTTATCGTCGCCGGCATCGATGTTGGCGCGGATCATGTTCTCGTCGAGCGCCGCCTTCGGCACGGCTCCGACCCAGGCCGCAGCTCCCCATGCCAACGTCGCGCAGATCAGGCCGGCCAGGCCGACTGCGTGTGACGTTTCCCACCGTCCAGACGCTGCGGCCGCATAAGCTTTGACTCGCAACCGGCCCAGATCCCGAAACCTAGGCACGTCGTTACGACGTCCACAGGCCGGACAGGCCACCTCACCGCCGGCCTGCCCCACCACTACTTCGATCTCGTGCGCGCACCCCGCACAGGGCAGGAGAAAGGTTTTCTTCGCGCCGTTCATGCTGTCGTTTCCGCCGAGGGGGTGGGACAGGCCCCGCACGCAGAGCTTCTCCCGCCGGTTTCTTTTACCATTTCGGGCCGTCAGGCTCGAATACCCAGGCCTTTTCGACGAAAAATTTGCTGGCTTTTCTCATGCGACAGGGGCATAATCTTGCACCCTCCGGACGACCCCGCCCATGAGAACGAACCCCGCCAAAGACCCCGGAATCTCACCCCATCCAGCCTATCTTTGCGGCAGGTGCGAGATTGCCACGGTTTGCCCCCCATTGGCGGAGTTGAAAAGCAGGGTGTGGCCATGGAAATCCGCTCGCTGGATTTCCTTGGCACTTGAATCACACTCGCGACACTCCGAATGATGCATCGGGCTGTTTGGCACCACGATCCTGTCTGCTGCGTGCTTGAAGATTGACGATTGAAGATCGATCCACGAAGGAGCTTTGCCTTGTACGACTCGCTGCTGGATGAACTCGAGGACGACGTTGTCTCCAATCCCCAAGAGGTCGAGGAACTCGCCGACAAGGTCGTCGATGCCGAGGAGGCAGACGCCGACCTGCTCGCGGAAGATGGCGACGTCGCTGTCATGCCCGACGCCGAAATCGAAGCAGAGGCGGAGTCGGAGATCGAGGCCAGCGGCGAAGGGGAAGACGTACTCATCGAGCAGGTTGAGAACTGGTCGGATGATCCGGTGCGGATGTATCTGACCCAGATGGGCGAGATTCCGCTGCTGACCCGCGCGCAGGAGATCTACCTCGCCCGCCAGATTGAAACCACACGGGCGCAGTTCCGCGCCAAGTTGCTGGAATGCGAATACGTCTGCCAGCAGGCATTCAAGGTGCTCTCACGCGTGCATCGGGGCGAACTCCCCTTCGACCGCACGGTCCAGGTCTCGGTCACCGACCGCCTGGAGAAGGATCAGATCCTCGGGCGACTGCCGCACAACCTGCGGACGCTTGAGGTGCTGCTCCGGCAGAATCGCGCCGACTATCGGATCTCCCTCTCGAAGAAACGGAAGATGGCGGAGCGCCGCGAGGCGTGGGCCCGCCTCGGGCACCGCCGTCGCAGGTGCGTGCGTCTGATCGAAGAGTTGGGCCTGCGGACCCAGCGGATCGAGACGATGATCCCGACGCTCGACAACTTCGTTTTGCGGCTCAAGGAACTGCGGAGCAAGATCGAAGCCCACCGCCGAACGAAGCAGCCCCCGGCTGCCCGGCAGAAGCTCGTCGATGAATACCGCGCCATTCTCAAGGCGTGTCAGGAAACGCCCCGCAGCCTCAAGCGGCGGATGGACGAGATTCGCGAAATCTACGCCCGCTACCAGAAGGCGAAGCGGGGGCTCTCGGAAGGCAATCTTCGGCTCGTGGTGTCGATCGCCAAGAAATACCGCAATCGCGGGCTTTCGTTCCTCGACCTCATCCAGGAAGGCAATGCCGGCCTGATGCGGGCGGTAGACAAGTTTGAATACCGCCGTGGCTTCAAGTTCTGCACCTACGCGACCTGGTGGATCCGGCAGGCGATCACCCGCGCGGTTGCCGACCAGAGTCGCACGATCCGCATCCCGGTGCACATGGTTGAGACGATGTCCCGCGTGCGGAACGTCGCCCGCCAACTGCTCCAGGAGTACGGCCGCGAGCCGACGATCGAAGAGATCGCCGCCCGTGCCGGCACGCCGGTTGATGAGACGCGTCGCGTGACGGCGATGAGCCGCTACCCGATCAGCCTCGACCGTCCGGTGGGCAACAGCGAGGACAGCCACTTCGGCGACCTGCTCCCCGACACGGGGGCTGAGAATCCCGCTGTTGGTGCGGCTCAGGAGATGCTCCGCAACCGGATCGCGAAGGTGCTCAAGTCGCTCTCCTACCGTGAGCGCGAGATCATCAAGCTGCGGTATGGGTTGGGCGACGGCTACAGCTACACGCTGGAAGAAGTGGGCCACATCTTCAAGGTGACCCGCGAGCGGATCCGACAGATCGAGGCCAAGGCCGTTCGGAAACTGCAGGCTCCGGCCCGCAGCGAGGAACTCTCCGGTTTTCTCGATTGAGGTTTCTCGGATCGGGCTGATTCTTGGATCGGGCAGGTGGTCCGACCTCGTGGCCACGAGTTTTCAACGTGTGGAATCCGCCACCGACACACGGCAAGTTAGAAAACTCGCCGCCACGGGGAGGCACCGCCACACGGCAAGTTAGAAACTCGCCGCCACGGGGAGGCTCGCCGACGCCAGGATCGGCCTGACCTGTGGATCCAAACCCGTGGCCACGAGTTTTCAACTTGTGGAATCCGGCACCGATACACGGCAAGTTGAAAACTCGCCGCCACGGGAGGCACCGCCACACGGCACGCTTGGAAACTCGCCGCCACGGGCGGTAGGGCGTGACTTTTTCCGCTACCACGGCGAAACTAGGGGTCCGTTTGCACTGTCGCACCATCAGGAATTCCCCCATGCGCCATCTCGCCATTTTCATCATCACGTTCTCCATTTTGGCCGGTTCAGCGACGGCCTCCGCAGCGGAGCCGATCGCCTTCCCGCGAACGACGATCGATCTCGGCACGGTCGTGAGCGATATCGGGAAGAGCGTCCGCTTCTACACCGAGGGCATCGGCTTCCAGGAACTCCCGGGCTTCGAGGTGCCGGTCGATCTCGTCACGGCCGCCGGCCTCACCGACTCCAAGCCGCTCTCGATCCGCGTGCTCGTGCTGGGCGATGGCCCCGAGGCCACGAAGCTCAAGCTCATGCAGGTGGCCGGCACGTCGCCGCGAACCGGCGACACCGACTTCATCCACTCCCACACCGGGTTTCGCTACCTGACGATCATGGTTGCCGACACCGACGCGGCCCTTGCACGACTGGCGAAGCTTGGCGTGAAGCCGCTGGCGAAGTCGCCCGTGGCGTTGCCCGCATCGCTCGCCGCCGGCATGCACCTTACCTGCGTTCGTGATCCAGACGGTAACATCGTCGAGCTGATCGGCCCTCGGAAGTAGCCGCCGACTACCGACGCGGGATCTTGCCGGCCTGCTCCAGCCACGCAATCACCTGGTCGGCCAACTGGTCCGCAGGTGTGGCGGCCGAGTCGACGACGAGTTCTGCACCGAGGGGTTCTTCGTAGGGATCGTCGATGCCGGTGAAGCCCTTGATCACACCCGCACGGGCCTTCTTGTAGAGTCCCTTGGGATCCCGGCTTTCGCAGACTTCCAGCGACGCCCGGACATGGATTTCGATGAAGTCGCCCGGTGCGAGCATGGCCCGCACGGCATCCCGGTCTCGTCGATAGGGGCTGATGAAGGCCGTCAGCGTCACGATGCCAGCCTGCGCGAAGAGTTCGGCCACGGCGCCGATTCGGCGGATGTTTTCCTCGCGATCCTGGGCCGCGAATCCCAGCCCAAACCGCCTGGCAAACTCTTCGCCATGCCGTTCTCGCAGGAGCGCCGGAGCCGCGTTGAGCCCCAGCCGCACGTTGTCGCCGTCGAGCACGAAGCTCCGCACGCCGCGGCCGTGGAGCCGGTGGTCGACGAGATTGGCCAGCGTGCTCTTGCCGCAGCCCGAGAGCCCTGTGAACCAGAGCACGCAGCCGCGATGGCCGGCGACCCGCTCCCGTTCGTCGCGGGCGACCGCATGGGCGTGCCAGCGGACATCGACCGTTTCACCCATGTCGGCGGGTTCCGTCGCGATTTCCTTCGGTTTGTTGTCTGTCACGAGACCCTCATCCTCCTGCAAGACGTCTCCGGGAAGGCATCGCGCTATCCCTCGAAACGGCCGCCCTTCACTCCCAGCCGCCCAGTTCCACAGTCCGCCTGAACCGCTGCGGCTCAACCCCGGGGATCGCCCCGCCGCGTTCGATATCAAGCTCGATTTTGTCGCCCGGCCCGCGGCGGCCCACCACATCGGTGAGCGACTCGAAGTTGGCCACCGGCGCACCATCGATATTCAGGACAATATCGCCGATCTGGAGTCCAGCATCTGCTGCCGCCGATCCCTCCTGCACGTGCGTGATCAGGCAGGGGCCGATCACCGACTGGCCCGCCACGCCCAGTTTGCCCCCCTTCCGCACGTCGATCTTGGTATCGGGGAGTTTTTCAGCGAGCGCCGCAATCGCCGGATCGCTGGCGCCGGTCCCGTAGAGTTGCATCTGCTCGATCCCCCGCAGACGGCCGAGCACGGCCAGGCTCACGGCGTCGAGCGGCACGCCGTGGACCCCCACCTGCGCAACGCCGCGGAGTCTGGTCAGGAGCCGGAGGTCCTGGCTGTTGCCGGTCCACTTGGCGTTGAAAATTACCAGCAGACCGCGCTGCCCGCCGGGCAATGGGTTATCGGTGATGGTCGCGCCGAGCGATTCGAGTTTGGCACGGGCTGCCTCGGCCAGTCCGAGGGTGTGAAAACCGAGTGTCGCCTCGGCCATGCCCGCCACGGCGGCATCGGATCCTTCGGCGAGAGCCTCGACGGCCCGCTCCGCGGCGGCGGCCAGTTCGGCATCCTCGCTGGCCAGCATCTCCCGCAGGATCTCGATGGCCCGACTGCTCACCTCCAGATCACCGCGGCGGATGGCCGCCCGGAGGGGCTCGATCGCGGTCTGGCCGGCGGCGGCAAGGCTACGGGTCGCCGCCTCACGCTGCGCGAACTGCTCGGCGGCAAGCTGTTCGATCCACTCGGAGATCCGCCCTGCATCGGGCGGGGCGACCGGTTCATCAGCCGCTGCCAGCCCTGCGGCATGCCAGGCCAGCAGGATCAGCACGACGGATCGGGATGAAGCGGCTGGGCAAGGATGAACGGAGATCATGCGGCGAATATACCCGTTTTATCGCAGGTCCAATCAACCCCGGCACCCAAGGCCGATTTCGCCCGGGACGGTATTCCCGGGGGTACACTTGCGTCGCCGGTGGACAGTGCGCCGGCTCCCGACCACACCGGCCCCAGCCATGTCCCTGTCCATAGCCACCGACCGCACACCACGGCCGCCGCTGCCCACGAACCGCGCCGAGATGCTCGCGCGGGGGTGGGAATCGGTCGACGTGGTGTTTGTCAGCGGGGATGCCTACGTCGACCATCCGAGCTTCGCCAACGGCCTGATCGCGCGGCTGCTGGAGGCTGCCGGCTTCCGCGTGGCGATGCTCGCACAGCCAGACTGGGGCACGTGCGAGCCGTGGCGACAGTTTGGCCGGCCGCGGCTCTTCTTCGGCGTCTCGGCGGGCAACATGGATTCGATGATCAACCACTACACCGCCAACCGGAAGGTCCGCAACGACGACGCCTATTCCCCCGGCGGGGCCATCGGCCGGCGGCCCGACCGGGCGACGCTGGCCTATTGCCAACGGTCGCGGGAGGCGTTTCCCGGAGTGCCAGTGGTGGCCGGTGGCGTCGAAGCCAGCCTCCGAAGAATCGCCCATTACGACTACTGGAGCGACACGGTCCGCCGCTCGATCCTGCTCGACTCGAAGGCCGATCTGGTGGTCTTCGGCATGGGTGAACGGACGGTGCTCGACATCGCCCGTGGCCTCGATGCGCTTGCCCGTCAGGCCGGCGGTCACGAGGCCACCAGCGGCATGGTGAAGGAACTCCGCGACCGTCGCGGCGTAGCCTACCGGCTCGGTGCCAGCGAACTGCCGCCATCCGGCCCCGACACGCTCGAACTTCCCGACTACGACGCAGTGGTCGGCGACAAGCTTGCCTTCTGCGAGATGACGCGGATCGCACATCTGGAGACGAATCCGCACAACGCGAAGCGGCTCGTGCAGCGGCACGGCCGTGAGGCGGTGGTCGTGAACCCCCCCGCCCTGCCCTTGGAGCAGGATGAAATGGACGAGGTGTACGGCATGCCGTTCACGCGTCGGCCGCATCCATGTTACGGCGGTGCACGCATCCCCGCCTTCGAGGTCGTGGAGACGAGCGTCCAGATCATGCGGGGCTGCTTTGGCGGCTGCACGTTCTGCTCGATCACAGCCCACGAGGGCCGGATCATCCAGAGCCGCTCGCAGGAGTCGATCATCACAGAGATCAAGCTCCTGGCCTCACAGCCCGGCTTCAAGGGCACCGTCTCCGACATCGGCGGGCCGACGGCCAACATGTATCAGATGCGATGCACGCGGCCCGAGGTGGAGGCGAAGTGCCGCCGGCTTTCCTGCGTGCACCCCACCGTCTGCAAGCTGCTCGGCACAGATCACGGGCCGCTGAAGGCGGTGATGCGGGAGGCGCGGAGCGTCGAAGGGGTGAAGCGCGTGCTCGTGGCGTCGGGCGTCCGCATGGACCTGGCCCGCAAAGACCCCGAGTATCTGCGGGAGTTGGCCGAGCATCATGTCGGCGGGCACTTGAAGGTGGCGCCGGAGCACACAGACCCCGAGGTCTTGAGCCTCATGAAGAAGCCGGCGGCCGACGACTTCGTCGAGTTCGACAAGGCGTTCAAGGCTGCCAGTCGCCGCGTCGGCAAGAAGCAATACACGGTGCCCTACTTCATCGCCAGCCATCCGGGCAGCGGCGTCGAGGAGATGATCGAATTGGCGCTCTTCCTCAAGCGGAACAGCTACCAGCCCGACCAGGTACAGGACTTTATCCCAAGCCCGTTCGACATCGCGGCCTGCATGTATCACACCGGGATCGACCCGATGACAAAGCAACCGGTGAAGGTGACGAAGGGGCTCCGCGACCGGCGGATGCAGCGGGCGCTCCTGCAGTTCTTCAAACCGGAAAACTATTTCGAAGTGCGGCGGGCGCTCGAGCAGGCGGGTCGGCACGACCTGATCGGCTCAGGCTGCGACTGCCTGATCCCGGAACGCGCGCCGAAGGAGGCGCTCGACCGGAAGCGGAGCGAGGCGACGCGGGCCTTCACGGAATCGACCTCGGGCGACCATATCCGAGGCGGTCCAGCCGCGGGCCGCCACTCCGGCGGTCCGACCAAGGGCCGCCAATCTGGCGGTCCGGGGGCCGGCTCTGGCCAGCGGCACAAGCAGGCGCGCCAGCGGAAGAGCGTAGGCTACCGGCCGAAACGTGGCGGCGAGGTTTGAGGC
>JBIIMX010000554.1:0-2520 GCA_044337765.1 Pirellulales bacterium
CGCCGGAGGAACGACGGCCGTCGCTCTTGCCGTTTCTGCCGCCCCTGCCCCGCACGCCGCCCCGTGACGAGCCGCCGCGTGACGAGCCACTCTGCCCAGACCCAGACCGTCCCCGCGGCGTGCGTGATCCGCCGCCCTGCCGTTCCCTCGGCTCGCTGCTCGCTTCGACGTGCGGCAGTTCGGGCAGGTCGTTGCGGACCGGAATCGTCTTCCGCAGCAGCCGTTCGATCGCCTGGAGTCGCGGCCGCTCCTCGTGATCACACAGCGAAACTGCCTTGCCCGTCATCCCCGCACGTCCGGTGCGTCCGATGCGGTGCACGTAGGTCTCCGGCTCGTGAGGCAGCTCGTAGTTGACCACGTGCGAGACGTTGTCGACGTCGATGCCCCGGGCCGCGATGTCGGTGGCGATGAGCACCGGAGGGTGCTGCGACTTGAATGAAGCGAGCGCCTTCTCACGCTGATTCTGGCTCTTGTTGCCATGGATCGCCGCCGCCCTGATGCCCGCTTTGTCGAGGTCCCGCTGCAGTTTGTCCGCCCCGTGCTTCGTTCGCGTGAAGACGATCACGCGAGCCATGCCCTCCGTAGAGAGCAGGTGTACGAGCAAATGCCGCTTCTGGCGCTGCGCCAGAAAAAACACCGACTGAGCCACCGTCTCGGCCGGTGTCGACTGCGGCGTCGTCTTCACCTCGAGCGGGTTGCGGAGCATGGAGTCGGCCAGTTGCCGCACCTCGGCTGGAAGCGTCGCCGAGAAGAAGAGCGTCTGCCGTTCCCGCGGCAGCATGCCGACAATGCGCCGCACGTCGTGGATGAAACCCATGTCGAGCATGCGGTCAGCCTCGTCGAGGACGAGGAATTCGACGCTCCGCAGGTCGACGAACTTCTGCTGCACGAGATCGAGCAGCCGCCCCGGCGTGGCGACCAGCACGTCGACCCCCTTGCTCATCGCCGTCTCCTGCGGCCGTTGGCCGACGCCGCCGTAGATCACGGCCGACTTCAAGTGGGCGTTGCGGCCATACACGCGGAAGCTCTCATGGATCTGGCCTGCCAGTTCGCGGGTCGGCGCCAACACGAGCACGCGGCAGCGGCGGGCAGTCCGCTCACGCGGTCTGGCCATCATCTGCTCGATCAGCGGCAGGGCGAAGGCAGCGGTCTTGCCGGTGCCTGTCTGCGCGCAGCCGAAGAGATCGCGGCCTGCGAGCACATGCGGCACCGCCTTCGCCTGGATCGGCGTGGGCACGGTGTAGCCCTCGGCTTTCAGCGCCTTGAGCACCGGTTCAGTCAGTCCCAAACTCTCAAACGTCGTCATAGTCACTTTGTCCTTACAAAACACTCGGTTCGTTCAACAGATCTGCATACGGGACGACGATCGCGCCGGCCGCGGTAAACGCAGGGATCGCGGGCCGAGCCCGCTCAACGGCCACGCCCGTCAAGGCGATGGCAGACAGCCCTTCTCCCATTCCTGGGACGCACTGAACCGGGGGACTTGGAGCACGGACGTTGCCGCAGCGGCATGTGCCGCGTTGTAGGACACCGTCAGAGCCAAGTGACACGGCCAGAAGGCCATGCCGTTCAGCGGAGGGGGCAAGTAGAATTCGATAGGATTCAGCGAGAAAAGCCGGGGACTCCCCGGGCCGTTTCGCTCTCACCACCTCGTTACACTTCCGATAGTAGCCTCCAAGCTGCATCAATGCCAGTGCGGGGCGTTGCGGCCGGCAGACGATTTGTGGACATTGGTTGAGGTTTGGTCCAACCAAAGTGCCCTGCACACCGACGACGTTTCGTCTGGGCGGCGGGGCGATTCGGCTGAGGGCATGGCATGCACGACGAGGAGCCGGAGCTGTGGCGCGGTACCGCACGGGAACTTCTTCCGTGCTGGTTTACCGACCGAATCCTGTCTGAGCCCGGCCGTTTCGGCGTGTTGCTCGATACCCGGCAGGTGCTGATCATCGATGCCATCAGGGCGGTTCGCCAGTCGCCCAACGGCACGATCTGGCTGGATGTGGAGCTGGTCGTTCCCTACCGCAAAGAGGGATTTCCCTGGGGTCATTTCCCCGTGCTGAAGTCCTCCAGTCCCGACCGCGCCACCTGCTCTCTCAATGCCGCCCACGTCGTGGCGGTGGTGGAGGTGGATACCTGGGAACTGCCGCCCTTGGAAACGACCTCCGAGTAAGGGCAGAGTCAGGCAAAAAACCGGCGGAGCCGGGCGGCAGCGAAATCTGGGCTGCGTTTTGACCTTGGGCATTTCCCGCTGACGGCCTATTCTTGGGGACATGCGGCAGACAGGAGGTCGGCCGCTCCGCCGACGGCTTGTGCAAGAAGCCCGCCCACTACACGCTGGGAAACTCAAGGATGAGTGCCACCCTGTCCATCATCGACGACCCCTGTTGCTCCGCGGAGGAGGCCATCGGGGTGATCGACCTCGCATCGCGGGCTGCCACGCCGGTCGCACAGCCGACGCTGCCTGCAGGCCGTCCGGGGCGAAAGCTTTCGATCTGCCTGATCAATCCCCGTTTTGAACCG
>JBIIMX010000104.1:0-9923 GCA_044337765.1 Pirellulales bacterium
GGCCCTGTCCCTGCTGGCCCTGTCCCTGCTGACCCTGTCCCTGCTGACCCTGTCCACTCGCACCGCTGCCCGCCTTCCCATCGGAAGACTTCGAACCGGCGCATGTCGAGCAGCCCTGCTTGCCGCAAGGTTTTCCGTCAGCTCCCGCACACGGCGCCGATTCCTGCGACGCGCCCTGGGGACCCTCACTGTTGTCAACGTCGCCAGGCCGATCATTTTGCGGTCTCTTCAACTCGGCATTTGCCGGGCCTTCACCCGCCGGCTGCTTGCCGGCCCCCTGCTCGCTGCCTTCGCCTCCAGCCTGCGACTTTTTCGAAGCTGCCTCGCCCCGCTCGTCCGACTGGTCGCCCGCGGGCGTTGCCTTGCCCGACTTCTTCCCATTGGACGCGTCACCCCCCGTCTGCCGCCGATGATCGAGAATCTTCTCCATCGCTTCGCCGTCGTTGGTTCCGTCGGAAGCCACTGACGATCGCGGCGACTGCTGGCCGCCTTGCTGCTTCCCGCCTTTCTCGCTTCCACTGCCACGCGGCCCATCGGCCGGATCTTTTCGGGATGCGGACGCCGCGCCGCCGGCCTCACCGGCATCGTTGCCCGACTGCTCGCCACGCGACGATCGGGCTGATTGTTGTTTCCCGGTCTGATCGACGCCGCCACCGCTCCCTCCGTCAGCCTGTTCACCATCGGACTGTTTACCGCTGCCAGACTTGCCCTTGGCCCCACGCCCCTCTCCGGGCCCGCCGGCCTCGCCCGCTTCTCCGCCCTGACCCTGCGAGGATCCCTGCTGTTTGTTCTCTCCCGACTGCGGCTGCTTCCCGCCCTGCTGACTGCCACCGGCGGCGCCCCCCTGTTGACCAGGCTGCGGCTCACCCTCCTGCGATTCGTTCTGCTGCGACTGGTTCTGCTGCGGAGTCTTCTGCTCCGCCCCGCCTGAGGCCTTTCCATCAGCCGGCTTCTGCTGCTGGCTGCCCTGCCCTCCCTGCTCCGGTTCTTTCATAGAGCCATCGGGAGAGCCAGCGGGAGAGCCATCCGGCCCGTCCTGCCCCTCGTTCCCCGCCTCAGCTGCATCCTCAGGCTGTTTGCCGCCCTTTCCCGAAGCACCGTCGTCGCCTTCGGATGAGTCTCCGGAGTCGCCTGCATCGTCCCCCTGCTGCTGTTCGTCGGGCTTCTGCCCTCCGTTGCGCGGCGGAACCTTTTCCGGTTGCCGCGGCGGCGCCGAGGGATCAATCTGCAGCTGCTTCCAGGGCGTATGCGTGACGTTCGGCTGGTTGGGCCGCGTATCCACGGCCACGCCACGGTATTCCAGAGTGCTGCCCCCGCCCGCACCGAGCCGCTCTGGCACAAGTTGCAGCACACCTTTGAACGCCCCCGTCCGCTCGCCACCCGGCAGCACGATCTCAGGTTGCGCGGCGGCCCCCTGAATCCGCGTCTCAATGCCGACGCGTGCCAGTCCGAAATCGGGATCGATGGCCCGTACCCTCACGGTCACCGGTGCGCCCGGCGGCACACGCAGCGGTGATTCCTCTGGCTCCTCGATGGTGATCTCAGGGGCCAGATCGGCCTGCACGTCGATCCGGTGCTCGAGTTTCTCGGACTCCACCTGTTCCCTGCCGGCCAACGCCGTTCCGCGGGGCTGAAAAAGCAAACGGTAGACGGCGTGTTCCGGTGCCGTGCGTGCCGCGTTCATCTGCAGCACGAACGAGCCGGTCGCCCTCGCCAGATCGCTGGCCCCCACCTTGAGCTTCAGGTCGCGGCTGCCGTCGCATCCGAAATCGATCCAGGCCGACGCGAGAGGCTGATTGCTCTCGGCGATGATCACGACGCGTGTTCCCTCGACGGCCCGCAGGTCGCCCTGCCACGCCACCGTCTCGCTCTCGCGTCGCATGTATGGCGGAAACTCGTACCGCACCTCCCGCACCATCAGCGTCGGCGAATCGACGAGTGCCACGCGGATCGGCTCGCTCCGCGCATCGCCGGCCTGCAACGTGAACAGCACCGAATGATCGAGCCCGCGGGCCGCATCGGGCAGCACGGCGGAATAGTGCTGACCATCGCCTGCCTCGCCGCCAAGCCGCATCATCTCCGCCCGCCACGGGACAGCCGCTCCATCGACGGCACCATTGTCGAGCAACGGCGTCACGACGATCGTCGGCCGCTCGTCGCGTCGCAGTCCGCGGATCGCGGTGCTCACGACCAGCTGCCGACCGCGGACCAGCGTCGCTGCGCCCGCATCGACCTTGATGTTTCTGGGATCGTGCGTGTCGCCGCCGGCATGTCCACCAGCCGCCGCATCATCAGCAGCGCCGGCGCCGCTGGCAGCCACATCTTCCCCGGGCATGCGCCACCGCAATCTGGGGGTCTCGAGGCTCACCCGCGTCGGCGCCGCCATGCGGGCCCATGGGGCAAACAGACGAGCCGTGGTGGTGAGCAGACTCTTCGGAGCCACGAGCGAGTAGACACAGACGAGCCCCACGAGCACCGCCAGTGCATAGGCCAGCATCACTGCCAGCGAACGATCGATGACCGACTCCGTCGGCACCGACGAGAGTCGCTTGGCGGCCCGCCGTCCCAGCGACCTCACGACCGTGGCCGCATTGCCCTCAGGATGCGCCTTCACGAGCACTGTGTTGACGAGATCGTTGTGGAGTTCCGGGTGCTCTTGCTCGATCACCCGCGCCGCATAGACGAGGTTCACGCGATACCGCATCAGCGGCAGAATCCACCGGACGGCCGCAGCAACGATCGCGGCGAGGCCTGTCAGGAGCCATGTCCATCGCGCCCAGCGGGGCAGGCCGCCCTGCACGAACCAGTGTTCGAGCAGCACGCCGCAGGCCACCCAGACGACCGCGGACACACCCGCCCCGAGCAGGAACGTCGTGAGCGCGACGCCTTTGTAGTCGGCGCTGGCCGCGGCGAGACGTTTGGCGAGATAGCGTTCCGACTTTGAGTCGGCCTCGCCGTCATCGCCCCACATGCCGACGGTGAGCGGCTCGGGGGTTGGGTGTGAAGCCGTAGCCATGATGTGAATTATATCGGCAGGTGCGAGAGCCCGCCCGCTTCGCGTTGACGGGCGTCGGAAAAGCCGCCTAAGGTAGGCCCTTCTCGCGTGGCCGAAAGGGCCACGCCGCCGGAAAAGGACCCCCGCATGAACCTGCTCCCCGACGCCGAGGCTTTCAAGCGTCTGGTGGACGGCACCGCCCGTGGAACGGGCCCCAATCTCGCCCGGCTCGTTCTGGCGGGCCTCTCTGCCCCCTACGGCCTGGTGGTTGGCTGTCGCAACGCCGCCTACGATCGCGGCCTGTTGTATCGAGCCCGGGGGGCGGTGCCGGTTGTATCGGTCGGCAACCTCACGCTCGGTGGCACGGGCAAGACGCCGCTGGTGGCGTGGCTGGCACGGACTGTCGCCGCCCGCGGTGTGCGGCCCGCCATCGTGAGCCGTGGCTACGGTGCAGCCCGAGGACAGACCAGCGACGAGGCGGCCGAACTGGCAATTCTCCTGCCGGACGTTCCCCATGTGGCCAACCGCGACCGCGTCGCCGCCGTCGAGAAGGCAGCGGCCGCAGGGGCTGAGGTGGCGTTGCTCGACGATGGTTTCCAGCATCGCCGCCTTGCCCGCGACCTCGACATTGTCGCCGTCGATGCCACCGACCCATTCGGTTGCGGCCATCTCTTTCCCCGAGGCCTGCTGCGAGAGTCGCTCTCCGGACTCGCACGCGCCCAGGCCGTGGTGCTGACGCGGGCCGCGGCGGTCGACGCCCGACGGCGGAGCGACATTCGCCGCATCTTCACCGAAGCCTGCGGAGGCGGACTGCCGCCGGTCTGGATGGAGGCCACGCATCGCCCCGTGCAACTGCGGTCGGCGACATCGGCAACGCAGCCACTCGAACGTCTGGTGAGCACCCGGGTCGCCGCTTTTGCAGGGATCGGCAACCCGACGGCATTTCGCGAGTCGCTCACCGACCTCGGCGCGAATCTCGTCGGCTTTCGACCGTTCCCCGACCACCACGCCTACACGGCCGCCGATCTCGATGCGATACGCGATTGGGCGGCCGGCCTCCGTGCCGAGTTGGTCGTCACCACACTCAAGGATCTGGTGAAGGTGCGTCGCGACAGGCTGGGCGAAGCGCCACTCTTCGCGCTGGAGATCGCCCTGGAGATCCTCCCCAGCGGCGACTCCCCGGCCAGCCTCGAAACGCTGCTGAAGCCGGTGCTGGCACGGGCGATTGAGAGGATACCCCACAGATGAACGCAGAGGCCTCCATGCAGACCATTGCCGCACCGCTGACCGATGCCGCGGACAACGCCCGCGACGTCGCCCTGATCGTGAACACCTACCAGAAACCCCGCCATCTCGCGCTCGTGCTCGCATCGATCGAGGCCCAGGCCGGCGTCGATGGTCGCTTCGAGGTGGTCATCAGCGACGACGGTTCGACCGACAACACGGCCGCGGTTGTCGGCGACTTCGCCGCGCGGGCCAGTTTTCCCGTGCGACTTACATCGCATCTCCACGACGGCTTCCGGTTGGCCCGCACCCGCAACGCCGGTGCCCGCCTCACGCAGAGCGAATATCTGTTGTTTCTCGACGGGGACTGCATCCTCCCCCGCGATCACGTGGCCGCCTACCTGCAGCGCCGCCGCCCCGGCCGGGCGCTTTTGGGCTATTGTGCCCGGCTGCCCGAAGACACGAGCGCACGGCTCGACACAGCCACGATCGCCACGACCGATCTGACCTCGCTTGCCCCCGCCTCGGAACGGCGACTGCTGGCACGACGATACCGCAAGGCGTGGTGGCATAACGCGATTCGCCACCCTTCGAAACCGCGGCTCGCGGGTGGCAACTGTGGCATCTGGCGGAGCGACTTCGAGACGGTGAACGGCTGCGACGAGCGGTTTGTCGGATGGGGACAGGAAGACGACGACCTCGGCCTGCGGCTCCGCGCGGCAGGCGTCCGGCTGGAATCGATCCTCGATCGCACCTGGTCGTTGCACGTCTGGCATCCGGTCGACACCTCGGCCACACCTCGCTGGCGGGACGGCGTGAACATTCCCTACTTTCTCCGACGCGGACGGCTGCTTCGCTGCCGACGTGGCCTCGTGAACCGCACGGTCGAAGAAATTGTTTGGGGACTGCCGGACGATGCGGGCGAGACGCCTCTGGGCCGAGAGATGCTCGACCTGCTTGCGGCCGCACCGCAGGCCCCGCCCGGCAAACCATGCGAGGTGGAGATCGTGCTGCGGCCGGGCCGTGGTCAATTCGGCCGCCGGGCCGAATGCCGCCTGCTCGTTCTCGAGGACGACGCCGAGGTATCACTCCGCCGCAAGGCGGATCAGATTCACGCCGTCGGGCACACCCGTCCCGACAGGTCCGTTCGCTTGGCGAAGGTCCTGGCGGAGTGCGGATGAATTCCGCTGGATCCTACTTCTTCTTCTCGTTGTGGAGCGTGTGCTTCCGCAGCCGCGGTGAATACTTCTTCACCTTGAGCTTCTCCCCGCCGGACTTACGACGCAGTGTGTAATTCTGGTCGCCCGTCTCCGCGCAGACGAGATGGATCACTTCGAGTCTCTTCTTGCCCTTGGCCATTGACCTATCCTTCCGAATTTCCTGGGACGTGGGACTGCGGATCGTACTCCTCGACCGGCCGCGCCGCCAGCCAGAGGCCGAAGACGGGCCTGAACGAGGGTTTTGCCGAATTCCACCCGATTGCCGGCGGCTGCCGGATCGGCTGCCCGTTCTCCACAAATCGTCCATTCGGAGGTTTGCGGCCGCATCGCTGGGCGGGCTACTATAGGGGGAGAATTCGTGGAACGATGCCGTCTGCGGTGAACGCAGTTTCCCCCACGATTGAGATGCACCTGAGCCATGGCCACCACCACGCCTCCGAATTCGGGCAATCCCTCCCCGGATAAGCCTCCCGCGAAAGCCGCCCCCGCGGCTGCGGCCAAACCCCCGGCTGCGGCAAAGCCAGCGGCCGCAGCCCCCGCGAAGCCCGCGCCAGTGATCCCCAAACCAGCCGCAGGAGCGTCCGCGCCACCGGTCGCTCCGCCCCCGGCAGCTGCAGTCGCGATCACGGCTCCGCAGCGGTCGTCCGCTGCGGGCATTCTCTTACTGGCACCGGCCTGGGCGATCAGCATGCTGGTGCACATCGTCGTGCTCCTTTCGATGGCGCTGATCGTCAACGAGGTGCCCAAGCCCGAAGCCCCGCGGATGATCACGGCGAGCGCACCGGACGTCGAGGAAAACTTCGAAGAGTTCGAGGAGGAACTTCCCCAGGAGGATCCGGGGCCGCAGGAAGAGATCACCGATGCGGTCGTGCTGCCCGACTCGACCACTGTCGAAGCGGTGCAGGTCGTCTCGAATGCCGACGATCTGGATGCCGCACCGATATCCGTCGAGTTGACCGACTTCGGTTCTGAATCGGTCGCGGCGAGCGACCTCCTCACGAGCGTCGGCGCCGTGGGCGGGAAGACGGCCGGCGGGCTCGGTGGCCGCACCGACACGAAAGTACGACAGCAGCTTGTTCAGGCTGGCGGCGGCACGCCGCAGAGCGAGGCCGCCGTCGAAGCCGCGCTGAAATGGTTCATCCAGCATCAGTTGCCCGACGGCAGCTGGAGCTTCGACCTGCGGAGATGCCCCAGTTGCCAGGGCCAGTGCAAGCATGCGGATGCAAAGGGCGCCAAGCAATACCCGCTAGCCGGCCCGACGGCGATGGCCATCCTGCCCTTCCTGGGCCGCGGTTACACGCACAAGGAGGGGCCCTACAAGCGACAGCTCGAGTTCGCCCTCACGGCACTCGCGACCAAGGTGGTCAACGGCAAGGGCAGCGCAGGGGAAGGCAGCTACGTGCAGGGACTGGCTGGCATCTGCCTGTCCGAAGCGTATGCGATGACGCAGGACAAGCGGCTCGCGATGCCCGCCCAACTGGCGGTCGCCAACGTATCGGCGTCGCAGGATCCGGCTGGTGGCGGCTGGGGATATAGCCCCAAGTCACCGGGCGACACGTCGATCCTCGGCTGGAACCTGATGGCGCTCAAGAGTGGCCACATGGCTTATCTGCAGATCGACCCGCGGTCGGTGAAGGGCGCAGTGGCCTTCCTGAATTCGGTCCAAGCCGACGATGGCGCGACTTATGGGTATCGTGATCCTGGCAACAGCCCTCCCCTCAACGCCGTGGGTCTCCTCTGCCGGATGTATCTCGGGTGGAAGAAGGATCACCCGGCCCTGAATCGCGGTGCCGATCGGCTCGCGAAGGCCGGGCCCAACAACAATCTCTACTACGACTATTACGCCACCCAGGTGCTGCACCACATGGAGGGTGAGCGCTGGATGAGCTGGAACAACCGGATGCGCGACATGCTGGTGAAAACCCAGGCTCAGGATGGCCACGAAAAGGGCAGTTGGTTCGACGGCGTGGAAGGCGGCCATGGCCCGGAGGTTGGCGGCCGTATCTACTGCACCTCGTTGGCGACGATGATCTTGGAGGTCTACTACCGTCACATGCCAATTTACGGGCAGCAGAGCGTGGGCGAGGAATTCAAGGAATAGGCTTCCTCTCGAAGGAAGCCTAGAGGCTTCCTGGAATGCTGCCCGCAAGGGCCCCGGCCCTGCTGGCATTCCTCAGCGGCGGGTGTGCAGTCGCCCGCTGGCTCGAGTCGATAAGACGATCGTGGTTCGGATGGGGGATCGCGGTCTGCGCGGGCGTCCGGCCCCGTCCCAGCCGTAAGCTCTCCCCAATCGGAACAGTCAGCCACGAGGCCGTCTCGATGGACCCCGACTCGATAGAGTTGACGCCGCTCACGCCACCCGGGCCGGTGGCCGCGCCGTGGGTCGACAGAGCCGTACGGAACCCGACGATCCGCTCGGGCTACCTGAGCCTCGCGGCGCATCTGCTGCTCGCCATCCTCTTGGCCCTGTTCGTGTTTGAGAAAAAGAGCGAGCCCAGACCTCGTCCCCTCGTGGTCTCGATCGGACCGCAGACAGAGGACATCGCGGGAGAACCGCTGGTGGCCATGGAGGTCGGTGCCGCAGATGCGGCGGCCGCCGACGCCATCGAACCGCAAACGGCCGATACAGCCGCCGCCGCGTTGCCTGCGGCCGAGGATCCTCCGCTCGTTGCCGTGGCTCTTCCCGCGGATCTCGTCGCTCCGGCCGCTGCGCCGACCGCGGCTGAAGAGACCCCGTCGATTCCTGCGGTGGCGTTGCCAGTGGCCGCCGGCCCGATCGCGCAGCCCGTGTCTACTCGTGGCGGACCACCGCGATCGGCCGTCTCGGGCGGACGGGCATCCGCACGGTCCGGCACTGCCGGCAGCGGTCCTCCCACTGGCAAGCCTTTCGCCGCCCGTAGCGGTGCGGCTCGTGCCGCGGCCGTCCGCGGCCGTGGCGGCAACGCGGCCAGCGAGGCCGCCGTCGAGCGAGGCCTCGATTGGCTGGCGTTGCACCAGGCTGTCGATGGCTCCTGGCAGTTCGACCTCAGCGGCTGTCGCTGCAATGGGGCCTGCCGAGATCCGGGCTCACTGACCAGTTCCACGGCCAGCACCGCAATCGCATTGCTCCCCTTTCTTGGCGCCGGACACACGCACAGCGCTGGCCGGCACCAGGAAACGGTCTCTCGCGGGATCTACTATCTGCTCAGCCGGATGGAACGCACACCCCGCGGTGGCGATTTTTGCGAAGGCACGATGTATGGTCATGGCGTGACGACGCTGGCGCTGGCCGAGGCACTCGGCATGACAAAGGACGATCTGCTCGTGCCACCGGTGAGAGATGCCATTCGCTTCATCGAGACCTCGCAGGATCTGCACAGCGGCGGCTGGCGCTACCTGCCCGGCCAGGCGGGCGACATCACCGTCACCGCGTGGCAGTTGACCGCGCTCAAAAGCGGCCAACTCGCCGGCCTCGAGGTATCCTCGCCGGCGATCGACGGCGTCCGCCGTTTCCTCGACCGCGTGCAGACCCAAACAGGCGCGGCCTACGGCTACCGCAATCCATCCGCCAAGCCCTGCACGTCGGCGATCGGCCTGCTCTGCAGGATGTATACGGGCTGGGGGCCGGAACAGGAACCGCTCAACCGTGGTCTGACCGCCCTCGCAAAAACTGGCCCCTCACCCGAGGCCGTCTATCAGAACTTCTACCTTTCGCAGGCGCTGCTGCAGTTGAACCATCCGGTCTGGCCGAAGTGGAACCAGAAGAACCGCGACCAACTCGTCTCGCAGCAGGCACGCATCGCGCACGAGTCCGGCAGTTGGTTCTTTGCCGACCACGATACGGCTCCGGGCGGCCGGCTCGCGCACACGGCGTTGGCGATCCTCACGCTCGAGGTCTACTACCGCATGCTGCCGATTTATCAGCCGGAGGCTGTCGAGTCGGATTTTTGAGGCCGTCTTCACGAAAAACACGACATCGTGTCGCCCTGACAGGCGAATGCCTGTCCTCAGCCAGCGCTTGGCAAACGCAGTTTGCTGGTGCTTCGTTTCGCATCCTGCGAACCAGTCATGGACGAGCCGGGATCGGCGGAAGCTCGACGAGCGTTGGAATTGAGCCCTGTCGAGGCTTGAACCGCCGCGACGCCTCACGGCGAAAGTCCCCGCGAAGGAGACTTCTGCCTTCCCGGCGGCGCCGTCGCGCTACGCTTCTTCGCAGATGGGGTCTAGACTATTGGCCGGAGTGCCTTGCATGCGTCTGGTCACCTATTCCTGGTTGGCGGTCGTGCTCGCCATCGCCTGCGCGGCGATCAGCTGGCTGGGGCTCGCCGGCTGGATGGCGGTCGCCGTGCTTCTGGCCAGCGTCGCCATGCATGTGGCTGGCAATGCCATCGGCACGCGGCTCCGCGAGGCGACCGACCGCGACTTGAGCGATCGTCGCGACAGTGCTGACCACCGCTCGCACGACTTCCTGGCGGCTCTGCCGGCCATGCCTCAGCCGTCGCCAA
>JBIIMX010000105.1:0-9907 GCA_044337765.1 Pirellulales bacterium
GACCCGCACAACCGCACGCGTGGGCACGATTGGATTGCCCCGTAAAATCCGCACCCGCGGCACAGGCTTCCACCCGCAAAGTCTTCCCAACGCAGAAATTCCGCCGGCCGAAGGGCCCTTCGGCCGGTCATTCCGCTGCGATCGACTCGAGCATGTCGAGACGGACGGCCCGGCGGGCGGGGATCCATGCGGCCAGCACCGTGACGGCCACCGCGGCGACCAGGTTCACGATCACGACGCTCGGCCGCAGCGATGCGCGGATCGGGTGGCCCAGAAGCGGCTGGCTGGCAAACTGTATGAGCAGCGCCGTAAACATGCCCCCGACGGCACCGATGAGTGCCCCCGATACACCGAGGAGCACGCTCTCGAGCACCACGAGGCGGGTCACCTGCCCGCTCGTCATCCCGACGGCCCGCAACAGGCCCAGTGTGCGGGTTTTCTCCAAGACGTTCATCGTCACCGTGTTGGCCACGCCGAGGCTGCCGACGACGAAGCCCAACCCGAGGATCGCCCACAGCGAATCGACCACTCCGCCCACGATTCCGTTGATGAACGCCTGCACGCTCTCGAACGATCGCAGGAGCATGCCGTGCGATTCAGCGATGTGTTGAAGGGGATCTCGAAGAGTTGCCGTCTTCCCGGGCTCAGCCGTCACGAGCACGATGTCGGCGGCTTCCATGCCGAAGAGCCGGGCCGCCGTCTCACGTCGCAGGAGCAACGACGCACCGCCGGACGTGTAATCGACGACGAGGGCGGCGATCTTCACTCGGGTGGTGCGGCCGAACACCTCCACCTCCACCTCGTCGCCCGGCTTGATGCCGGCACGGCGGGCCAGCAGCGTGCCTGCCGCGGCCTCGCCACGGTCGAGCGCCTTTCGCAGAACGGCTTCGGTCGTCCCCACAGGATCCGTCGGGAGCGGCGAGTCGGCGGGGATGTCGCGGGCCACGACCACGCAGGCACCCCCCGCCACCCGACCGGACGCCACGCCGATCCCCTCGACACGCTTCACCCCAGGCAATGCACGAACCTGCTCCTCGGCCAAGCGGGCCTGCGGTCCTGCCCCGGCCAGGCCGCCGCTTACCATTCCGGCGTGCGTGAGCATCCAGTCGGCCCGCATGAGCCGCGTATACCAGCCGCGGACGTCGTCCACGTTGTCGCGGATGGCATGCCCGAGGCCGATGGCGTTGCTGACGGCCACGACCAGCACGCCGGTGGTGAGTGCGGTGCGGATGGGCTGTCGGATGATCTGTTCGACGGCCAGCGTCCGTTCGATCCGCCATCGATCCGGGATCAGCCGCGCGCACGTACCGCACAAGGTCGGGAGCACGACCGGCGTCGTCGCCACGAACGCGAGCATCATCAGAATGCCGGCGGGCACCGCCGCCCGCGGCGGCAGCTTCTCCCAGACGACCAGCGTCATGACCACCGCCGAGACGGTCCACAGGAGCAACGCCACCATCAGAAACCGTCGAGAAACGCCCCGCGGGGGCGGCGGGGCATGCGCGAGTCCCGCAAGCGGTTCGACACCGGCCGCCTCGCGGGCCGGCCACCATGCTGCCGCCACGGCCACGAGCGTGCCCAGCACGATGGCCGTAGGGATGACGAGCGGATGCACCACAAAAGCCGCCGTTGGTGCCTGAAGCGTCTGGGAGATGCCGGCCGAGATCGGCACCGCCGCGGCCAGGCCCGCCGCCGCACCGGCCACCGCTCCAGTCGCGCCGAGCAGCGCCGCCTCCGCCATGACGAACCGCTCCACCTGCCGACTGGTGGCACCGAGCACGCGCAGCAGCGCGAACGACCGCCGTCGTTCCGTGACGTTCATCAGCATGGCGTTGCCCACGATGAACCAGGCCATCGCCACCGTGAGCCCTGTGACGAAGTCGAGTCCCAGATTCGCGGAATGGAGCACGTCCTCCGCCATGCCCGCCCGCCCGGCGGGAACCTCCGCCGAGAGCGTTGCCGGGAGTCGCTTGGCAATCGCCTCCAGCACGGCGGGCCGCGAACCGCTCGGCCCGATCACCACGCGGACACGGTCCACGAGCCCGAACGCATTCGACATTTCCGCCAGTGGCTGGATGCCCACGACCACACCCCCGCCCTCGGCGAACCATTTGAGCGACTGGCTCTCGGCGATGCCCACGACCGTCATCCGCCGAATGCTCCGCCGGGCGAACATGATGACTTCGTCGCCAATCCGTTTTTGGAGCCCGTCGGACAGGGAGGCGTCGAGGACGACCTCGTCGGCCGCCTCGCAGGGTCTGCCAGAGGCGAGCTTGAGGAGGCCGGCATCCACGAGCGATGCCACATCGACGCCAACGGCCACCTCGCGGACTCGTTTTTCTCCGACCCGCAGGAGCGTCGGCCGGAAAAAGAGCGGCACCACGGCTCGCACCCCGGGAATATCGGCCAACCGCGGCACTCTCGTCGCCTCGAAGCGGCCCCCGCCGCGGGCCGAAACATCGATGGAGGGAACGCCCTCCACGGTTTCTGCCAGCCGCCGGTAACCGGCCCGCGAGGCATCGGCCGCGACCCATGTGGCCACCACGGCGGCCACCGCCACCGCCACGCTCGCCACGGTGGCCAGGGCCCGCCCCGGCCGCTTCCGCCATTGTCTGAGCAGAAGCCGTCCGCTGGTCATTGCCTCGATGCTCCGGTTGCCGGAGCCGCCGTTGAGGCAGCATCTCTTGCCGGCGCATCTGTTGCCGGAGCATGCGGCTCGCCCGACGCGGGCTCGACGCCCTGCCGCGTTCCATTCCTTTGGTCCGACTCGATCCTGCCGTCCCGCATACGGATGGTTCGCCCGGCGGCCGCGGCGATACCCGGATCGTGCGTCACGAGGATCACCGTCTGTTGATGTTCCGCCACCAGCCGTGCGAGCAGTTCGACGACGCGTTGAGAATTCACCGAATCGAGGGCGCCGGTCGGCTCGTCTGCCAAGACGATCGCCGGCTCCGCGACCAGTGCCCGCGCGATCGCCCCACGCTGCTGTTCGCCGCCCGAGAGTTCGTCCGGCCTGTGTCCAGCCCGGTGCGACAGGCCGACCATCGCCAGGGCTGCGCGGGCGGCCTCCTCGGAGCGTGAGTCCGCCACTCCGTCAAGCACCAGCGGCAACGCGACATTCTCGACCAGCGAAAGTTCGGCAAGCAGGTTGTACCGCTGGAAGACGAACCCGATCCGCCGACGACGCACGCGGGCCAGGGCGTTGTCGTCGAGCGACGCCAGATCGACCCCCTCCAAGAAAACGCTTCCGGACGTAGGCCGGGAAATCCCACCGAGGAGATGGAGCAATGTGCTCTTGCCGGAGCCCGAGGCCCCGGTAATCGCCACGAATTCACCCCGCTCAACGGCGAGGTCGACCCCCTCGAGGGCCGCGACGCTCGCGGCACCCGACTGGTTCCCGCCAAAAGTCTTTTGAAGGTGTTCTGCGCGGAGGATCGACAAGGCGGTGCCAGCTCCCGAAAGCTCAATCCGCCGCCGACTTTTCGCGGCGTCGCGGACGCCCAAGTCTACCCAGTTTCCCAGTGCGGTGTGAAAGCCTGCCCGGGATACCGAATGATCGGACTGTTCCGCCTCAAGCGACTGGGTCAAGTCTGTCGATTGCACCTGCTGGCGGTCCGCCTTGAGAACCCACCAATGAAAATGCGCTTTCAATTTCGTCAGACTCCCACGATGTCCACCACGACACCTCCCACGACGCTGAGAACGCGTCTGGTTGCGGCTGCACGAGCCGCAGCAATGCACGCAATCGCTGTTGTTGTCGGCATCTTTTTTGTCGGCGTCGTTGTTGGGGTTGGCATCCTCGAGCCGCGGCCTTGCCGCGGAGAGGACTGGGCACGGGCAAGCAGCGGCCTGCGGCTGCCGGAGCCGGGCGTGCCGCTTGGCACCGTGCCTGAAAACACGCTGGTTCCGTCACCCCAGCTTGATGTGGCTGTGCCGGATGCGGCCCAAGGCCCGACGCCGAAGACGCTTGATGAATTCGTGGACATGGCACTCCGAAACCATCCGAAACTGCGGAACGCGCAGGCTGCGGTGGAAGCGGCCCGCGGAAAGGCGGTGCAGGCCCGGCTGTATCCCAATCCGGTCATCGCCGGTTTCTCGCCGCAAATTGCCGGCGACCAGAGCCAGTGGAGCGGTACGGTCGCCCAGGATCTCGTGACCGGCGGCAAACTGCGGCTCTCCCAGCAGGCCGCCCTGCGGGAAGTGCAGATGGCGGAGTATCAACTCATCCGCACTCGATATGAAGTGCTCAGCGAGGTCCGGCAGAGCTTCTATGCGTTGCTCGTGTCGCAGCGACGCGTGGAGATTTACAAACTGCTCCTGGATATCGCCAAACGGTCGTTCGAGATCGGTCGACAACTGGCCGAAGCAGGCGAGGGCACGAAGGCAGACGTGCTCTTCTGGAGTATCGAGCGGGATCGGGCCGAGGTCCGCCTGCTCAACGCCTCGGTTTTCATCGAGACTGGCCGAAGGCAGGTTGCCACCGCTATCGGTCTCCCGCGGGCCGATGTCGGTGCCATCGAGGGGGATCTGTTTCGCAAGCTGCCGAACTTCGACCTGAAGACGCTGCAGGAGGCGGTGGTGCGGAACAACGCCAAGCCACGGGTGGCTGAGTCCGACATCGCCCGCGCCCAGTGGGCCTTGGAGCGGGCCGTTGTCCAGCCGATTCCCAACATCAACCTGATGGGTGGCTATCAGAGACAGGTCGGCATCCCTGCCATGGATCAGGGCCTCGTGCAGGTGATGATGGCCGTGCCTCTCTTCGACCGGAATCAGGGCAACATCCGCTCGGCCCGTGCCGATATCGCCTCCTCGCGGGCCGACCTGCGGACCATTGAGATCGACCTCGCCACCCAGACCGCTCAGGCGATCGCCACCTATCGCACCGCGCAGCGGCTGGTGGAATGGTATGAGCAATACATCCTGCCGAAGGCCCGCGAAACGGTGCAGCTCACGCAGACGCTCTACGCGCGGGGCGAGGTGACATTCCTGAGCCTGCTCCAGGCCCAGCGAATCCTCACCGAAACCGAACTCGCGTTCGTCGAGGCGCAGGCCGATCGCTGGACCGGCGCCGTCACGATCGCCGACCTGCTCCAGCTCGAGCAGTTCCCCCCGGAGGCGGATGCGCCGGCAGTCATCGAGACAAACGACGTCGACAGCGAGCTCAACCCTCGGCCTGCAGTCCAGCCTGCAGCCCCGCCAGTGGCACCGCCTGCAGCCCCGCCGGAACGACTGCCCGCCGTGGGGGCACCGATCCAGCCGCTGCCCGCGCCTTGATGCCGGTCGCTTTCAGCAAGGGCCTTTAGCGGCCAGCGACATCGAGTGGCAGGCTGACGTGGGCCGTCCGGCCCGCGACCGTGTCGGTCACGGCCATCTCGAGGTGACACGGCCCAGCTGGTGCCGATGCCGGCAAGGCCACGAGGTATCTGGCGAAGTAGTCGTGCCGGTGGCTGCCGCAGGTTTCTTCCAAGGGTTCAAACGCCCACTCGTGCACGCGTCGGCCATCTGCAGCAACCAGCTTGAGCGCGGTCTCGATCCGGGTGGTGTGGCCGTCGGCCGACTCGCGCGATGCCAGTTTGTCGAGCTCGAAGTAGACGATGAGTTCCTGCCCTGGCTGAAACTCCGACGTCTCGAACCGATCGACGACACCCCAAGCCCGCACCCGCGAAGCGAAGCAGGCGTTCCGGATGGCAAATTCAGGCTGTACGGCATTGCCGGAGGCCACGCTTTGATCAGCCCCCACATGATCGGCCCCCACAGAGGCGGCCTGCGCTGGTTCGGCCGGTTCCTCGACCGGGGGCATCGGGGCGACGGGCTTCGCGGTGACGGTGGCTGCGGGTAGGGAAACTTCCTGTTCCCGTGCCGCGCTGGCCCCGTTCTCGGACGACGTCTGGGGTTGGCTGCCACGTGCCGACGTGGCGGCCGCCGTTGCCATATCGGTGCCGACATGGGCCGCAGCCAAGGCCGCGGTGAACTCTTCGACGACGACCGACCAGTCGAGGCGGGGTGTGCTCTTGAGTGTAGCGATCAGCGTGCCGCGGGCGGCTTCGCTCAGACCTCCCGACTCGGCGAGACGGCGATCCGCTTCGTCCACCGCCTCGTCGAGTGTGGCGGGCGTCCATGCGGCGGCTGCCACCGCCTCCCCGGTGTCGGAGTTCGCAGACGTGACCCCCTCGGCCTCGGCCTGATCCTCGTCCGGAACGCGGTCGTCTTCGGTCGCGATACGGCCTTTGCTCTTGGCGTCGGCCTGCGACTCGGCGGCGTGCTCCACCGCATCGAGCCAAGCCTCGCGAAGGTACGCCGAACCGATCACTGACGTGCAGCCCGAGGAAGCTGTCAGGCATCCTAGGGCCGCCAATCGCAACCAGCCGTTCCAGAACGTGGCAGTGGGGATGTTCATGATCTCTTTCGTCGCTGCCGGTCGCAGGCCCACCGAGGACCATCCATACGCCTACCCGCGGCTGCCGGAGAGGTCAGGGCGGGATTCGCGCGGAGAGTAAATTTTTTGGATGTTTCGGGGCAAGGCCAGCCATGGAGATGGTTTCCCGGCGTTTGGCGGCCGCGATGGCCGCGAAAAAAAAGGTCCAAACTGCTACACTCCGCCCGCCGATCGCCGTCCGGGCGAGTTCCGTCGACAGTCACCAGTCTGCCCAATTTCCTAATGACTTTACCCAAGCTCCCATCCGAACGAGTCCCCGCCGGCTGGCACCACCGCCATCTGCTCGATCTCGAACGGCTGACAGGCGACGAAATCCGTCTCCTTCTCGACACGGCGGCCCTCTTCAAGGAGGCCACCGACCACTGTCGCCGAAAGCTGTCGGTGCTCACCGGCTCGACGGTCGTCAACCTGTTCTTCGAGAACTCCACCCGCACACGAACGAGCTTCTCTCTGGCCGCCCGTCGGCTGGGTGCCGACGTGGTCGACTTTTCGGCATCAACCAGCAGCCTGTCGAAGGGCGAGTCGTTCATCGACACGGCTCGCAACCTGGAGGCCATGGGGATCGATGCCGTGGTCGTTCGGCACAGCACTCCGGGCACCCCGCACCTGCTGGCCCAGCACCTCAATGTCGGCGTGATCAATGCTGGTGACGGCCCGCACGAGCATCCGACCCAGGGCCTCCTCGACATCTTCTCGATCCGAGAGCGGCTCGGTGATCTCAATGGCGTGACAGTCGGGCTCGTCGGTGACATCGCCCACAGCCGGACAGCACGGTCGAACCTCTGGGGGCTTCTCAAGCTCAACGCGAAGGTCATCCTCTGCGGCCCCCCCACGCTTGTGTCGCAGCGTTGGCGCGAGTTGGGCGTCGAGGTCTCCCACAATCTCGACGACATCGTGCCGCGGTGCGACGTGCTCAATCTGCTGCGAATCCAGTTCGAGCGGCAGAACATGCGTCCGTTTCCTTCGGTCCGTGAATACGCCCACCTCTACGCGATGACCCGCGATCGGCTCAGGCGAGCCAGGCCCGACCTGCTCATCCTCGCCCCGGGGCCGATCAACCGGGGCGTCGAAATGACGGCCGAGGTCGCGGACTGCCGCCAGTCGCTGATTCTCGACCAGGTCACCAACGGGCTGGCCGTCCGGATGGGCGTGCTCTGGCTTACCTGCGGGCCACGCGATTCCGCTTCCGCCACGAGCGGCCCCGCCAGCACACCACACAGGAGCCATTCATGAGCACCCTCCTCATCCGCGGTGGCCGTGTGGTCGATCCAGCGCAAGGCATCGATCGGGTCGACGATGTGCTCGTTCGTGACGGTCGCGTGGCCGCGATCGGCGCGAGCGACGGAGCTGCCGATGAAACCATCGATGCCACCGGACTCGTGGTCAGTCCGGGCCTCATCGACATGCACGTGCACCTCCGGGAGCCGGGCCGCGAGGAGGACGAAACCATCGCGACGGGCACCCGGGCGGCCCTCGCCGGCGGGTTCACGAGCGTTGCCTGCATTCCCAATACGGAGCCGCCGATCGACACGCAGGCGGCGGTGGAGTTCATCCACCAGAAGGCGGCCCGTGCCGATACCTGCAACGTGTTCGTCGTGGGCTGTGTGAGCCGCAACCGCGAGGGGAAGGAGCTGGCCGAGATCGGCCAGCTCGTGGAGGCTGGTGCGGTGGCGTTCAGCGACGACGGCGCCCCGGTCTACGACGCCGAACTGATGCGACGGGCCTTCGAATACTGCCGCATGTTCGACAAGCCGATTCTCGCCCACGAGGAGGTGCTCGAACTGTCTCGCGGCGGCGTCATGAACGAAGGACTCGTGTCACTCGTGCTCGGCCTGACCGGCATGCCGGCCGCCGCCGAGGAGGTGATGATCGGTCGCGATATCGCGCTTTCCGAAGTGACCGGCGGCCGGCTGCACGTGATGCACGTCTCGACAGCCGGGGGCGTGGCCCTGATCCGCGAGGCGAAGGCCCGAGGTGCCAAGGTGACGGCAGAGGCCTGCCCCCATCACTTCACGCTCACCGACGAGGGGCTGCGTGGCTTCGATTCCAACCACAAGATGAGCCCGCCGCTGCGGACGGCCGCCGATGTGGAGGGGATCATCGCGGGAATCGTCGACGGCACGATCGACTGCATCGCCACCGACCATGCCCCCCATGCCCCCGAAAAGAAGATGCTGGAACTCGACCGCGCTCCGTTCGGCATCCTCGGCCTGGAGACTGCAGTGGGTCTCACCGTGACGCGATTGGTCGCTCCGGGGAAGATCGGCTGGTCACGAATGGTCGAGGCGATGAGTACGTTGCCCGCGCGGATTTTGGGCGTGGACCGCGGCACGCTGCGGCCCGGTGCCGTCGCCGACATCACCGTGATCGACCCGAATCTGTCGTGGAAGGTCGACGTCAAGTCGTTCCAGTCAAAGAGCGTGAACTCGCCGTTCGACGGCTGGACGCTTCAGGGCAGGGCGGTGGCGACGATCGTGGCGGGCCGGGTGAAGCACCGGTTGGGGCTGGTTTGAGGTGCACGCTCTCACGTTTCTACAAGTTGCCCTCGTATGACGCTCATCATCGACGGCTACAACCTGCTGCATGCGTCGGGGGTGTTCGGCGAGGAACGCGGCCCGCGTGGCTTCGAACAGTCGCGGCTGGCGCTGCTCGACATGCTCGTCGATCTTCTCGGCGATGCTGCCGGCGACACGATTGTTGTTTTTGACGCCGCCCGTGCCCCTGACGGTTTGCCGGCGCGGCTGACGCACGGCGGCATACGGGTCTGGTTCGCGCGGGAATACCCCGACGCCGACTCGCTGATCGAGGAACTGGTCGAGGATGCCCAGGCCCCCGCGAGCCTGGTGGTGGTATCGGGCGACCGTCGGTTGCAGGCGGCAGCCCGCCGCCGCCGGGCTGGAGCCGTTTCGAGCGACGAATGGCTGGCCACCATGCGGGAGCAGCGTCGGGCACGCCGCCGGCCAACCGAGACGAAGCCCCCCGAGCCGGGCCCGGCCGACGTCGAAGGCTGGAAGCGGTATTTCGGGCTGTGACGTGCAGAGCACTCGACCGTCTCGGGTGAGCTCTGGTGGGCCCTGCCGAAGCCATCGACCCCGCGGCGACAGTTTTTTCAAGTGGTGGAATCCGGGCCGGGGGACACGGCAAGTTGGAAACTCGCCGCCACGGGGGAAGGGGACACGGCAAGTTGAAAACTCGCCGCCACGTGGGACGGGGACACGGCAAGTTGGAAACTCGCCGCCACGGGGGACACGGGGAGCCGGGATCGGCGAAGGTGGAGGAGACGAGGAGGATGTCCGACTTGTTGTGCGTGCCATGCCGTCCCGGGTGGCAAGTCGGAATCTCCGAGCGACGGAAGCTTTGCCGGCCCGGCGGGCATCACCATGCGGGGACGCATATACGGGGGCACGGCAAGTTGGAAACTCGCCGCCACGTGGGGAAGGGGGCACGGCAAGTTTGAAACTCGCCGCCACG
>JBIIMX010000556.1:0-2514 GCA_044337765.1 Pirellulales bacterium
TTCCGTGCAGGTCGTTGACGCATGGGGTTCGCGGCTGAGCGGCGAACTCGAGCGTGTTACCAGCGACGCGATCGTGATCGCCCATCCCGCGATCGCGGGCGAGGTGTCACTGCCGATCGCCACTCTCGCCACGCTCACGAGTCTGCGGCCCCGACAGGAGCCGAGCGAGCTTCCCGGCCGCATGGGCCGGCTCGACTATGAATCGGGCACGATGCTGGGCTGCCTGGCGGCCGCGCCGCCTGCCTCCGCCGGAGCGGCCATCGCCTGGCAACCGGCTGGCAGCCTGACCGCGAGCCCGTTCACGCTTCCGGCCGATGGCCAGCCGCAGGCGACGATCACCTACGCGAAGCCGCCGGGGGAGAGCAGACCGCAGCTTCCGCAGCGCGGCAGGAAGCAACAGCTGTCCCAGCAGGCATCGCAGGCCGACGACCGTCAGCCTCCCCCGGAGCCGGCGCAGGTCGATCAGACCGCTCCCGATTGGTTTGGCTCTCGGTTGATTCTCCGCACCGGTGAGACGCTTCTCTGCCGTGTCGAGTCGATCGACGAACAATCGGTGCGAGTGCGGGTGCCCGGCGGCGAGGCGGTCCCGGTGGCAGGAGAGTGGGTGCAGGCCTTGGAACTGGTGCCCGCGGGCGGTCGGCCGCTGACGAGCGAAAAATTTCGCAGCCTGACGACGCTCCCGCGGTCGCAGCGGCAGCAGCCACCCACGCATGTGCTGCGATCGGTACAGGGGGATTACCTGCGGGGTCGACTCGTCTCGATGGACGAATCGACCGTGCGGATGGCCGTGGACGCCGGCCCGCGAGACAAGCCCGTCAACCTTTCCAGGGGCGACGTGGCGAGGCTGATTTGGCTGCATCCCGAAAACATCGCGACACCGTGGCAACCGCCGCAGCCGATCGCCGCGCAGGGGCTGCTCGTGGACGCCACGGTCGGCACGACCGAGCATCTGCGGCTCGTCGCCACCGGCATCGATGGAAACGTGATCCGCGGGGTGAATCCGGCGATCGGTCCATGCCGCATCGACCTCGAGAATGTCCGCGTCCTGTTTCTCGGCGGCAGACGCGATGACCTGCCGCAAAAGTCGCCCTACTCGCAGTGGCGGCTGACGCTCGCGGCTGATCCGCGAAACCTTCCGCCAGGGGCGCGAACGTCTGCTGCGCCCGATGCACTCGATCCGGACGCCACCGCCGCGACCGACCAGCCCGCCACAGAGCCGCAGCGCGTGTCGCCGGGGGCCGACAGTCGCCCTGCTGCGGACCTGCTGACGGAGGCGGATCGTCTCGCCTCCGTGCGCGACCGCCGTGCCGTGGCGGCCTACGCCAGGCTGCTGTCGGCCGATGATCGCGACGTTCGCCGCCGAAGTATCGCGCAGCTCAGGAGGATCACGGCTGCGGGACTGCCCTACGGGATCGACGACACCGTTCCACGACGGGAAGCGCAGGCGACCGCATGGCGACGATGGGCCGCCCGCAACGCGGTCTCGGTGGATCTCCGATTTCCCGACGGGAAAGAAGCGTCGTGGGGCCCGCCACCGCTCGGACGGCTGTTGGTCTGTCGCCCGGGATCGAACGACGTCGTCGAATACGACGACAACGGCGCCGAAACATTCCGTGTCGGGATTCCGCAGCCATGGGCCTGCGATGGCACGCCCGACGGTCATCGGCTGATCGGGTCCTACGGCGGGAAGTACATCGTCGAATTCGACGAGACTGGAAAAGAGATCAGCCGGATCGCCAACCTCGAGTCGGGCGTGATGAGCGTGCGGCGGCTCGAGAGCGGCCACACGCTTGCGACGCTTGCCGATGCGAACAAGGTCGTCGAATTCGATCCGCAGGGCAAAGTCATCTGGGAAGCGCGGCTCGCAGGTCGGCCGTGCGACGCTCGCCGTCTGCCCGATGGTCGCACGCTCGTGGCGCTGCACAAGGCCAATCGGATCGTCGAGGTCGATGAGGAGGGAAGCGAAGTCTGGGCCGTGGAAAATCTTCCCGACCCGCAGGTCGCCCAGCGGCTGCCCAATGGCAACACGCTCGTCGCCCTCACGGTGCCGGGGATCGTTCGCGAAATCGACCAGGCCGGCAACGAGGTGTGGTCGCGGGAGGGCTTTGCGGTGCTCGTCGACGCCCAGCGGCTCCCCAACGGCCGCACACTTCTGCTCGAGCAGAATGGAACCCGCATCGAATTGGATGCCGACGGCAACGAGGTTTCTCGAACCGACGGCGTCTCGTCCAGCCGGCTCCTAGCGTATTAGGGCGGCGTCGTCTCTGGCGAACGACCAATCGACAGAGGGAGAGGCAGCGTTCAGGAAGCAGCCAGTCGGCGGGTCACGCACTCGGCCAGCAACCGGCGGAGCGTGTTGAGGCGGTTGTAGAGCGTCTGCGGCGCACGCTCGAGGGCTCGGGCCAGTTCGGCGATCTGCTGGCCCTGCACATACACCGCTTCGAGCAGTTCGCGATCCTTGGCGGGCAGTTCGTCGAGGCATTGCTCGAGCGCCGCCAGCCGGGCCGGCTGGTT
>JBIIMX010000106.1:0-9877 GCA_044337765.1 Pirellulales bacterium
GGCTCAGCCGAAGCATTCGACCCCGTGGCCACAAGTTTTCCAACTTGTGAATTCCGGGCAGAGGACACGGCAAGTTAAAAAACTCGCCGCCACGGGGAGGGCAGAGGACACGGCAAGTTAAAAAACTCGCCGCCACGGGGAGAACAGACGCCACGGCACGTCAAAAAACTCGCCGCCTACGCCCGCACCGCCTCGATGACGTGGTAGTTCTTCACCTCTTCCCGGGATACCCCGTTCCACGAGAGCGGCAGGTTTTCCAGATACCAGGTGGGCTGCTTCGTCACAATCAGCAGCGTGCCTTCCGGCGCCAACGCTCGGGCGGCAGCCTCCACGAAGAGTTCGGCGATGCGAAAGTCAGAGTAGTAGGGGGGATTTGCCAGCGCGAGGTCGTAGCTGCCGGGCTCGGGCACGTTGCCCTCGCATTCGAGCGCCACGGTCAGGTTGTCGAGACCGTTGATGGCCGCAGCCCGTCGGGTGCATTCCACGGCGCGGGCGGCTGCATCGAAAGCGTGCACGAGCACGCTCGGGTCGCGAGCGGCCAGCCCCATGGCCACGCAGCCTGAGCCACAACCGATATCGACGACGCGGGTTTCGGCCGCCACGTCGACCGCATTGAGCAGATGGCGGGCGCCGGGATCGATCCGACGGTGGGCGAAGACACCCGGCCGGGTGACTGCCGTGAGCAGACGATCGCGGTCACGAAACACGAACTCACAGGAGAAGTCGCGGATCTTCCCGAGTTCGCGGGTCTTCTCAACGATGTAGGCCACGCTGTCAGCAGCGGCCGCGGGCCGCACGCGGACGGTCTCGCCCGTCTCCGCCAACTGCTCACGCAGCCAGTTGTCCCGCGCATTGTCGATCGCCGCCACGAGCCGTCCTCCGACCGCAAGCTGCATGAGGGCCGACTGGAGCATGTCGCGAGAAAGCTCCGCCTCGCCGTTTTTCGAGAGTGGCACCACGGCGAGGTCATACGGCCCCGGAGGAATGTCTGCAGCGCAGACGGCCCGGAGGCCGGGCGGCGGATCTTCCCAGGCCGCGACGGCCGCCGCCTGCGGAAAGAGGTCGAGGAACCAGACCGTCACCTCGGCATCGGGATGGGTTGCCGCGAGTTCGAAGGCGGCCTGCCCGCGGCCAGCCGTGGTGCAGAGCATCCGCCTGCCGCGGGCGGCAGGGCCCTCTGCGACGAGCAGGGCTCTGGCGATTTCGAGGGCGTGTGCTTCGGCGGGCCGGGGAGGGAGAGCGATAGGCATGGGAAGAGAATACCCTGGCATCGGCGCTGCGGGGCAAAGAAGCGGCAAACCCCGGCGGCTTTCAAGCGCGGAGCCCCTTCCCCCCGTGGCCGCGAGTTTCCAACGTGCGGATTCCGTCGCTCCCCCCGTGGCCGCGAATTTCCAACTTGCGGATTCCGTCGCTTCCCCCTTGGCCGCGAGTTTCCAACGTTCGGATTCCGTCGCTCCCCCCGTGGCCGCGAGTTTTCAACGTGCGGATTCCGTCGCTCCCCCGTGGCCGCGAGTTTCCAACTTGCGGATTCCGCGACGCTTCTTGGACAAGTTAAAAACTCTTCCCCAAGGGGCCCCTATCGCTTTGAGACGGATAAAAGTCGTCCCTACGGCGAGCCGCGAGCCCGCCCACCCCGCGATGCCACCTCACACCTCCGTGACCGGTTTCATTCCGACCGCCGAGGTCGCTCCGGTCGGTCTCCGCCTTCGAACGATCCCCTCGGACCGCCAGGCCCACCAACGCCGCCCGGCCCACCAGGCCCACCCGGGCCACCAGGCCCGCCCCGCATCCGCTGGATCTCCCCAGCGAACTTGGCCAATTCGTCGCGGTCGAGCTTTCCATCGCCATCAGCGTCAAACTTCATGGCATGCTCGACGAATCGCTCCGGCGAGGGCGGTCCGCCGGCACCTGGCGGCCTGCCACGTCCCTCCCGCTGGCCGGGCCCGGGGCGACCCTCACGAGGCCCTCCCGGCCCACGGCCTTCACGGCCACCCGCCGGCCCCGCGGCCGATCCGCGATCGGGAGCCCCGCCGGTTCCCTCAGGGGTATCGCCAACAGCAACCGTCGACAACGACACAGCGATCGCCGCCATAGCCGCTGCTCGCACAACTCTCACGGCACTTCTCATTTGAGGCTCCTTGGCACAAGGCAGGTCGAAAGAAGACAACTCTCTCAGATCAAAGAGAACGCTCCAGCCCGTCCGATCAACTCGCTTGGATTCGTCTCGCAACCTTCAACGGCCGGGGCGGACGAAAGTCGCGTGGCCGTCGCCACATCTTTTCGCTGGCAAACACCCCCGCAACCCCAGCCTCACTCAAGAAATTCGTTCGACCAGGTGCTGAAGAGATCGCCACGCTTCACGCGGGCGGCGTCCTCCCGCATGACATCGGGTGTTCGACGGATGATCCGGGTGGTGCCATGCCGGCCGCGGCGATACCGGGAATGCGACCTGGCCGCGGGACCGGTGTTGCGGGGAGGCACCGTTGGCCGCAGCAGCGGTTCGCCGCCAGGCTCGGACAGCGGCACCACCGGCAACTCGGCCAATGCCGCCGGCGACTCAGCCCGGGCAGCGGCAGCCCCGAGTTCCATACCGCAATCGATCCCCAGTTCCTTCCAGAACGGTGCCATGCAGAACAGTCCCGCCACGATCATGGCGAAGGCACGCGCTCGTCCCGGCGGCATCACTTCCCCTCTTTCTCCGGAAGCGGCTCGAGCGTAAGCGGATCGCGAAGCGGGAGGTGCTTCACCTTGCCACCGAAAAAGTCGTTCATGCTGGCCCGCTTCTCCAGATCACCGGTCGCGATGTTCTCCCAATCGCCCACCACGAGAATCGCCATCTTCTGCGGATCGAGGTGCTTCTGGGCCACCCGCCTGAGATCCTCTCGGGTCACCGCCCGCACCTTGTCGCGAAACGTCTTCCAGTAATCCTTGGGCCGCTTTGTCCATTCATCGTTGACAAACACCCGCAGCATCTGTGGTCGGCTCTCGAACTGCCGCGGAAAGGTCTCGATCAGGCTTGCCTTGGCCGTCGCCAACTCGTCGTCGGTGACCAGTTCGTCGCGGATTTTCGCAATCTGCTCCATGACGATCTTGGCCGCCAGCGCCACTGTCGCGTTCTTGCTTTCGAATCCGGCACGGAAGTCGCCGGGATAGGCCACCCGCGGCGTGAGCGCCGACCGCACGGAATAGGCGAGCCCTTCATTGCTCCGCACCTGCTGCATCAGCCGGCTCGTAAACCCGCCGGCGCCGAGGATTTCATTGAGAAGAAGCAACGGGATCGCATCGGGATCGTCCCGCGTGATCGCCCGGCTCCCCATCACCACTTTCCCCTGCGGAATCTCCTTTGGCACGTGGTAGAGCCCAGGCTCGAGCACCGCCGTCGGTGCAACGGGATCCGGCACCGGCTCACCCCGCTCCCAGCCCGAAAATGCCTTCTCGAGCTTGGAGAGCATCTCTTTCTCGTCGAAGTCGCCCGACACCGACACGATCATGTTTCCCGGATGGAAGATGCGCCGGTGCATCGCCGTCAGGCGATCCCGGGAGATCGACGCCACCGTCCGGTCGGTCGGTTCCGAAGCCTCAAAATGGTCGGGGCCGTAGATGAGCCGCTTCCACTCCCGCGACAGAATTGAGGAGGCGTCATCGTTCCGCTGCTTGAGCGATTCGAGCACCCGGGCCCGGGCGGTCTCCAGCCGACTCCCGTCGAAGGCCGGCGTGCGAAGCATGGCCAGGAAAAGCCTCAGGCTCTCGTCGAAGTTGCTCTTGAGACAGTTCATGGTGGCGGCGGCAAACGTCTCGTTGGCTGCCACGCCGATCTCGGTGGCAAGAAAGTCGAGCGACTCGTCGAGTTCGGCTGGCGTCATCGTCTCCGTGCCGCCCTCCCGCACCATCCTCGCTGTCATCGAGGCGAGGCCGGGGCTGTCGGCAGGATCGAGCGACGCCCCGCCCTTGAACGTTATGACGAGATTCACGAGGGGAAACTCGTGCGATGGTGCCAGGTAGACGACCGTGCCGTCGGCAAGCGTGCGTCGGAACGCCGTCGCATCAGGCGGCTCGAATGCGAGCGGCGGGAAGACGATCTGCTCAGGCCGCGGTGGAACGCCTACGGCCTTTGCGACGGCGCCAGTTGCGGCCGGTTTCGTCGCGGAAGGCGCCACTGCCGATGGCTCCGAACGCGCGCCATTCCGCGGCGCGAAGAGCACCAGCCCAACCACACCGATCGCCAACAGGGTTGCCAAGACTCGCATGTTCATGGATATGTCGCCTGTTCCTTATTTCGCACCAGATTGGGCCGCGGCCGGCGTCCGACGGTAGACCGCCACGCTGCGGTTGGCTGCGGAAAAGTATTTGTTGGCCACTCGCTTAATATCGGCCGCCGTGACCGCTTCGTATTTCTTGGGACCATCGTTGATCTCCTGCCAGTCGAGCAGCGTTTCGAAGAAGGCCAGTTGGATCAGCAGCGACATGTTGTTCTCGAGGCGTCGGTAGTTGCCGGCGGCCACGCGGTTCTTCACCTTTCGAAGCTCCCGTTCCGGCACCTCCTCTGCCTGCAGTTTTGCGAGCTCCTCGTACCATGCCGTTTCGAGCTGCTCGGGCTTCGACTCGCCGCGGGTCTCGGCCTCGAAGGAAAAGAGCCCGGCATACCGGCGGGTATCGGAGGCAGTACGTGCCGAGCCCGCGATCGCGCGGCCCTCCACCAGGCCGGCGTAGAGCCTGCCGGTCCGTTCGTTGAGCAGTTCGGAAAGCATGTCGAGGGGATAGCTGTCGACGTGGCCGGCGGGCACCGTGTGGTAGCGAATCTCGACCGCCGGCGGCACGTCACCCTCGGCGTTCATCCGCTGCTCGGCGATCTGATCGACCTCCAGCGTCACCACCGGCGGCGGAGGCTTCGTGCCCGGATCGAGCCGCGAGAAATACCGTGTGATGAAAGCCTTCGCTGCGATGGGATCGAAGTCGCCCACCACGATGCCAAACAGGTTGCCGGGGCGGTAGTAGATGTTCCAATACTCCATCGCCTGCTCGAAGGTGTAGCTGTTCAGATCGCTTGGCCACCCGATGACGGGCCACGAATAGCCGCACGACTCCCAGAACATGGCGTCGAACTGTTCCTGAAAGCGTCCCGTGGGCGTGCTGTCCGTGCGGAGCCGTCGCTCTTCGTGCACCACGTCCCGCTCCGAGTAGAACTCGCGAAACACGCTGTCGTGCAGCCGGTCGCTCTCCATCCATGCCCAGAGTTCCAGTTTGTTGGCCGGCACGGTGATGAAGTAGCAGGTGAGGTCGTGGCTGGTGAAGGCGTTCATGCCGCTGCCGCCGGCCCGCGTGTAGACCTGGTCAAACTCGTCTTTGACGATCGTGGCCGCCTCGGCACCGCCTTCGCCGCGGCCCTGCTGGGCGCGGATGAGTGCGTCGAGCCGCCCGCGGAGGACCCGCAATTCCTGCGTGTCGTTGGCCGGATCCCAGGCGTCGGCGATCTCGCCCCGCTTGAGGCGCTCGTATTGTTTCGTCCACACGACCCGGTTGATTTCGTCCCGGACAGCCTTTTGTTCGGCGCGATACTTGGCGTCGCGGGTGGCGTCGCGGGTGCCGATCGTGTCGGTCCCCTTGAACATCATGTGCTCGAAGAAGTGGCTGATGCCGGTGATGCCGGGCCGCTCGTTGACGCTCCCTACCCGCGCCACCCAGCCGGCGCTGACCACGTTGGGCTGATCGCGGCGTGGCACGAGCAGAAAACGCATGCCGTTGTCGAGTTTGAATTCCTCGACAGCGACCTGCTGCGCCCGCGTCTGCGAGGTCAGCAGGATACTGCTTGGCAGAAGCGACAGGACCAACAGCAAAGAGCGAAGTGCGTAGATGGGCATGACGGAGGCTCCGAGGCATCTCGATGATCCACCCGGTTATACCCCGTACCCGGAAAACGCGACATTCCAGTCGAGGCAGTTCAAACACGCTCCCCGGAAACACTGACACGAGCGTCGACCGCCGAGGTGCGGTCGGGGGAGGAGACATGGGCAAGTTGAAAAACTCGCCCCCACGGTAGGCACAAAAACTCGCCCCCACGGTAGGCACAAAAACTCGCCCCCACGGTAGGCACAAAAACTCGCCCCCACGGTAGGCACCAAAACTCGCCCCCACGGTGGGCACAAAAACTCGGTCCCAAAGGTAGGCGGAGCGTGTTGCATGAAGCCAACCGGGCGTCTTGCTAGCGGCCGACGCCCAACGCCCACTGCGCGAGCGTGAGCGCGATCTCAAACACGATCAAGCCCACGATCGCCCACTCTACCCGCAGGGCCCGCCGATTCTGCAACAGCTCCAGCGCCGTCTCCGCCGTCCGCGAGATGAGGCTGAGCTTGCCGTGCAAGGCCGCGAACCGCTCCCGGATCTCGAACTCGTCGCGGAGCCGTGCCCACAGACGTTCCAGTTCGGGATGGTCCCAGAGCAGTTCCGGCGAGTCGTCCACTCGGGTGCCGGCCACGACGCGGTGCTCGGCGAGCAGGGCGCCGCCAAGATTGTGGAGCAGTTCGCGGGCCGCGCGGCCGCCGCGGCCCCAGTGGTCGAAGTTCACGGCAAAGGGCTCGATCCGTTCGAATTGCCGCTCGATCCCCTTCTCATGATGCGCCAGCGACAAGCTTTTGGCCATGATGTCGGCGACGAGCTGCAGCTTCTCGAGCGACACATCGTTGAGAACGAGCGTGTTGTGCTCGATCGTCTCCTTGCCCACGGGATCGAGGCGGATGTCGAGCATCTCGGTCTCCCGCTCCCCCTGCGGGAAAGGCTGCCGGATCTGGGGGGCGATCTGCCGGAGATAGTCGGTGATGCCGGGGGGGGAGGCGTCGAAGAAGACCACGGCGCCGTATCGAAAAAGAAACGCAACTCCGCCGCTGGAGGCGGAGTTGCCGGCAAGCGCGCCGATCAGTTCGACCGCCAGCGGTGCCGCTCCGGTGCGGTCGGTCGATCCGAGCGCCGCCAGATCGATGCCCGTTCCGGCCAAGACGGCCTGCGCGCGGAAGGTCGCCTGACTGCGGCTCGGCAGCCGCGCGATGTTCACGTCGGCGATGATGCTTGCTCCGTCCGTCATGGCGACTCTGCCTGCGCGGTGTTCCGGCCCACGTCGTGGGCCAAGTGTCCGCCTGCCGCGGCCTGTCCGGACACGCGGCAGACGAATCATCCCACACCGCGACGCCTCTCCGAGCATACCCTTTCTCGAAACGATTGCTCAGCGAAGGTTGGACCACGCATGGCATCGCTCACGCGAGCCAACCCTACGCCTGCAGGTGCGGCGTGGCCTGATCAGGATCGCTCCGCGACCTCTCCCTGCACCTCTCTCCGACCTCTCATGGAGTACCGACCCATGGCATCGATCGACCGCTCCGATCCGGTGATTCTCGGGCATGTGCTCGCCGAACACCGCGACTTGTTCAACCTCATGCACTGCGTCCGGTCGGCGTTCGCCACGGCAGACCTGCCGACCACGACGTGTCGGTCCGAAGTGCTGGCATCGCTGCGCGACCTCCGCACTCACCTCGCCGATCATTTCGCGAGGGAAGAGCAGGGCGGGTTTCTCGAGGAAGCGGTCGCCAGGGTGCCCCGACTCGCGGCGGCAACGCGGTCGATTCTCAGCCAGCACCCGACACTTCTGGCAGAGTTGGATCGCCTGATCGCGGATCTCACTGCGGTCACCGAAGATGGGGAGGCTTGGCGCCGCATCGACCGGGGCTTCGAGGCGTTCTCCGCCCATATGGCCGCCCACGAACGGAGCGAAAACTCGGTTGTGCAGGAGGGCTACAACGAAGACCTCGGCCTCGGGGACTGACCGCGAGAGCGAAGCGGCCGGCTACGCGTCGGACGTGAGATCCGAATCGAGCGGACGCGGCATGAAAGTTACATCGAGCGGCGTGACCTTGTCGATCCGCGCGATGTCCAGCAGCACCTTCCGAGGGTCACCGAGCGAGTCGGCGGACAAGCCGAGCAGTTGCACCGCCGGCAGCCGAATCACGAGCCGATGGGGTTGCAGCCGATGCCGCACGGTTGTGCCGACATCATCCACGCGTTCCTCGACCTCGATTTCGCGGCATTCGGAGATGGCATTCGTCAACAGTGAGATCAGCCTGGGGCGGCCGGCATACTTGGCGGGATCACTTCCCACGACGTGAAAAACCTGCTGGGCTTCCTCGAGCTTTTCGAGCATGGCCGGCGGCGCATCCCGTTCAAGCTTTTGCCGCAGTGATTCAATACCGGTCCATAAGACCGTGCCCTCGAACACGCGAAGCAGATCGCGGCCCACGGAAAAGGCCACGAGCTCGAGCATCGTGAGCGGCTCGACCGGAATGCGTTTCCCCGACGCCGCGAGCTTCGAGAGCTGCCAGCCGTATCTCCGGTCCCCAGGCAGCGGCGCATGATCGACCGGATACCCGCAGGAGAGGAGAAAGTCGCAGTCGCGATGGAGCGTCCGCACCGACAGCCGCGTAAGCCCAAGCCGCTCCTTGAGCGTGGTGATCAGCGACTGGTCGTCGAGCGGCTGCCTGGTCGTCGACAGGATGTCGAGGAGGGCGAAGATGCGAAGAAACTGCTCGTGACGGGAGAAATTCGGCGGCATAATGAAGAGTGTTCGTCAGTGGTGTGGTGTCCAGCGGCACGCCAGGAGCCAGGAATCAGGAGCCAGGAGCCAGGAGCATCGGACATATGCCCTTCGCATCGCCGCAACGCTTGAGCGCAGGGAAATGGCTGGCGGCGTGACACCTATGACGTGCCAACCTTTTCCCCTTTAAGCCCGAGCCTTTGTGCGGCCTAAACTATGGCCCGCATCGGCACAGTTGGTCACCCACGGGCCGGTGCGTAGGTCCACGCGCGGCGGATTCTACAGGCCCAGCCGTAAGGATGGGGGGGGCGGGGGGCTCCCGGCCAGGGGGGCTTTACGCCACATTTTTCCGGGTGCGGCTGCGCTGCGGGAATTCCGGAAAATGTGTGACATTTTTTGTCCCAATTGCTGACACCTGCCAGATCTCGGCAGCCCCCACGACCGCATCGAGCATCGACAAGAGCTGCCGGCGTGTCAGCCCTCCATCCTCGATCGTTGTTTCGACCACCATCCGCAGATTCTCTTGGTCGGCGTCGTATTCGATGCCGACCAGCGGTGTGTCGGCCGCCGCCTGGCAGAGTGCCAGACAGGTGGCGGCCGCATCCGCACCTGCCGCAAAAGCCCGCTCGATCGTCACCCTGCACCGCTGCCCGTCCTCGGGCACCGCAATCTGTGCGATTAACAGCCTCTCGCCCCGGAGGTTGCGATAGTCACGGGTGACAAAAACGACGCGAATCAACGACTGTTCGGCATCGACGTGATGCCGAACACGCGACTGGGACAAAAGTTCTGCACAGGCATTCAGGCTGAAGGGCATATCGCACTCCTTTGCGGGGGAAATGGCGCGGGAAATCTGGCCCCCCACCTTCAATACGCCGCTCCCCCAAGCATCTTGCGCGATAGGCAAGGTTTTTCCGAACGGCACCCAAGGTTTTTCCAAACGGCCAGAGGACTGGCGACCTTTATTTTTGCCAGACATCTGACCAAAGGTGCCACAGTGGTCGTCATAGTCTCGACGCGAGGCGACGATGGCCTGGGTCGGCTTTTCAGGGAGGGATTCGCTTGGAGCAAGGACAGCCCCACCAAACGGCACCGCAGACCCGCGGGCTGAGTGACCTGCCCTCGCCAGTCGAGCAGCAATTGCTCGCCTGGCAGGAGTCAGGGGAACACGTGCAACTCGAAGGACTGCTCGTAACCATTCTTCCGCTCGCGGAGCGTGTGGCGAAAGCAGCGCTATACCGCTTCGGGATTCACGATCCATCCTCGGTCGACGAGGCGATCTCGCTCGTGCTCGACCATCTC
>JBIIMX010000107.1:0-9825 GCA_044337765.1 Pirellulales bacterium
GCAGCCCTGCGTGGTTGCTACGGCTGCGCCTCCGCAACCACACAGGGCTGGTCTGTTGGAGGGCAAAACCCTAACTTAAAAACTGGCGTCATACATGGGGGCAGGTCAGGTACGTATGACGCTGACTTTATCAAAAGGCGGATGGGGTGGGATTTGAACCCACGAGCCGCTTTCGCGACTGCCGGTTTTCAAGACCGGTGCATTCAACCGCTCTGCCACCCATCCAACGAAGGGACCACGACGCAGAATCCTGCATCCGATCCCGGAGCCCTGAGTCTATCCCGCCCACCAAACCCCTCCAACGCCCGTTTCATGCACAGGCTTTGACGGAAACGGCCGGATTTCCTACATTTCCGGGTCTCCCGCACACCTACGGCCCCTTCCCCCCCCCACTCCCACTTATCAGGAACACGAACGCATGGGCGGCATCAGCAACCGGATGAAGGAAATCAAGCGACGTCGGCACCGCCGCCAAAAGCTCGCAAAGTTTCAGACCAAGCTCAAGAAGGCCACCACCTCAGAGAAGCTCGTGATGGCGACGAAGCTCCGCAAGATGACGACCGGCTGCGACGATCTCATCGCCCGCATGGGCCTCGAAGAGCGTAAGCGAGGCTGAACGCCGGGGCAGCTTCCCAACGCGAAAAAGCCTTGGATGAAACCGCTGGGTATGATTTAAACATGCCCACGAATCAGCTGATCCCTGCGAACGATCTGGCGCCGCCCAGCATCCGTCATCTGTCGCCTGAGGACAGAATCAGACTTTGGGTTCAGATCGTGGACGAAGGAGACAGGATGCTCCTTGGCGGCTTCCGCGAAAAGCACGGCTCCGACGAACTGGCGACCCAAGCCTTCCTCGCCTGGCTCGACCGCCGTTCCGCCGACAGCACCGAGGCGAAGTTTCGCATGCTCAGGCGATTCAGCGCGGAGCAGACCCATGGCAAGTGAGGGTGTTCTCGCCACGCTGCATCAAGGCTGGGATGCCCTCGCATCGCTCGATTCACCCATGGCGCTGATCGGCGGCCTAGCGCTTACTGCATGGAACCACGCCCGATATACGCGCGATGCCGATGTGCTGATCGCCATCGATCGACGGCGGATCGACGAGGTCGTGCTCCACCTGAAACAGGCCGGCTTCCATCCAAAACATTCTCCGCCGGCCCTCACGATCGACGGACAAACGATCCTCCAATTCATGTACCAGCCGGAAGATGCTCTGCTGCCGTTTCAGTTCGACGTGCTACTCGCCGACGTCGAATTCCAACGGGAATCGCTGAGCCGGGCAGCGGAGCGACGTCTGCCCGGGAGTGACCGGCCTATTCGCGTCGTGCGACCGGATGACTTGATCGTCATCAAGTTGCTGGCAGGGCGCATGATCGATCGCGCCGATGCCGCCATGCTTCTTCGCGAAAACCGTGTCGAGATCGACTTTCAACGGCTCCACAAGGCAGTCCGCTCCCTGAACCTCACGGCCGACTACGAGGCCATTTGGCGGGATGCCTTTCCCGACGAGGCGATGCCGCCATCGCGTGTGTGAAACAGAAGTAGAGCCAGGGGGCCGGGTAGATCCCTCCGCTACGGAGCCACCCGCTCGAACGTGAACTCGTCCTGCACGAAGTCGATCCGCACGTGGCTCCCCTCCGGGAACTGCCCTCCGAGCAGTTCGCGAGCAAGTTCGTTCTGCAGCTGCTGCTGGATCACCCGCTTCAGCGGTCGCGCGCCATACACGGGGTCGTAGCCCAGCCTCGCGATCTCGTCGATCGCCCCTTCGGTGCACTCGAGCGTGATTCCCGCCTTCGCAGCCTGCTCCACGAGCCTTGCGATCTGCAGGTTCACGATCTTGTGGATGTGCTTCTTGTCGAGCGGATGGAACACGATCGTCTCATCGATGCGGTTGAGGAATTCTGGCAGAAAGCGGGCCTGAAGCGATTCTTTCACTGCATCGCGGACCTCCTGCTCGCTGCCCCCCTCCTTCGTGATCTCCTGGATCGCCTGGCTGCCGATATTGCTCGTCATCACCACGATCGTGTTGGTGAAGTCGACGGTGTGCCCGAGGCTGTCGGAGAGCCTGCCGTCGTCGAGCACCTGCAGCAGAACGTTGAACACGTCGCGGTGAGCCTTCTCGATCTCGTCGAGCAGAACCACCGAGTAGGGACGCCGCCTGACCGCCTCGGTCAGACGACCGCCCTCTTCGTAGCCCACGTAGCCCGGAGGGGCGCCGATCAGCCGCGCCACCGTGTGCTTCTCCATGAACTCGCTCATGTCGATGCGGATCATCGCGTTTTGGTCGTCGAAGAGCACCTCGGCGAGCGCCTTGCAGAGTTCCGTCTTGCCGACGCCCGTCGGCCCGAGAAAGATAAACGAGCCGATCGGACGATTGGGGTCCTGCAGGCCTGACCGGCTGCGGCGGACCGCGTTGCTCACCGCCTCCACGGCTTCGTCCTGGCCAATCACCCGCTGGTGGAGCCGCTCCTCGAGCACGAGCAACTTCGCCCGCTCCGCCTCGACAAGCCGCGTCACGGGAATGCCCGTCCAGGCGCTGACGACCTCGGCGATCTCCTCGGGGCCAACCTCCCGACGCAGGAGCCGCTTGATCGGCGGAGACCCCTTCGTGGCTCCCTCCTTGGCCTCCCTCTCCGTACCCTCCTGCTCCAGCCGCTGCTGGAGGGACTTCCGCTTCACGTCGAGTTCGTAGAGCTTCTGATAGAGATCCTCCCCCACCGGCTGCCCCGATGCCTGGCGGTCCTTGATCTGAACACCCGCCTTGTCAAACGCCAGTTGCACCTCGTCGAGTTGATTCCGCACCTCCTGCGAACTGCCGACGCCGCTCTTCTCCGCCTCCCACTGCTCGCGGAGGCTCGCCAGTTTCTTTCGCAGGTCGGCCGACTCCTCCTCGATCTCGACGAGCCGCTCCTTGGCATGTTCCTCCGTTTCCTCGGCGAGCTGTCTCGCAGCCAATTCCAATTGAAGGAGCCGCCGCTGCACCTCGTCGATCTCGCTCGGAACGCTCTGCAACTCCATTGCGATCCGGCTGGTCGCCTCGTCCATGAGGTCGATGGCCTTGTCCGGCAGGAAACGGTCGGCAATGTAGCGGTGCGAGAGTTCGGCCGCCGCGACCAAGGCGGAATCCTTGATCTTCACACCCTTGTGATGGGCCTCATAACGAGGCTTGAGCCCACGCAGGATCGCGATCGTGTCTTCCACACTCGGCTCGCCGACCATCACCGGCTGAAACCGCCGCTCGAGCGCCGCATCCTTCTCGATGTGCTTGCGGTATTCGTCGAGCGTGGTCGCTCCGATGCACCGCAACTCGCCACGTGCCAGCGCCGGCTTGAGCAGATTGGCCGCGTCGGAGCCCCCCTCCGCTGCGCCCGCACCGATCACCGTATGCAGTTCGTCGACGAACAGGATCACGTTGCCTGCCGAAGCCTCGACCTCGCGGAGGATCGCCTTCAGACGATCCTCGAACTCACCGCGGTATTTCGTGCCGGCGATGAGCGCGCCCAGATCGAGCGCGATCACCCGCTTGCCGCGAAGAGTATCGGGCACGTCCGATTGCACGATCCGCACGGCCAGCCCCTCGGCGATCGCCGTCTTTCCCACGCCAGGCTCGCCGATCAACACGGGGTTGTTCTTCGTCCGTCGCGACAGCACCTGGATCACGCGGCGGATCTCGGCGTCGCGGCCGATCACGGGGTCGAGCTTGCCCTGGCTGGCCCGCTTCACCAGATCGATGCCGTATTTCTCGAGCGCCTGAAACTTCTCCTCGGGATTCTGATCGGTCACCCGCGACTGGCCCCGTACCGCCTGCAGGCCGGCCAACAGTTCCTTCTCACCCACGGCCGCCAGCTGCAGCAGGTTTTTTGCCTTCGATGGAGTCTTCACCAGCCCCAGCAACAGGTGGTCGGTCGAGACGAACTCGTCCTTCATGACGGCCGACTCGGCGGTCGCAGCCTCGAAGACCTTGATCAGCTCCTGATCAGGCTGTGGCTGCGATCCCCCCGACACCTTCGGCAGATGCGAAAGTTCCGCCTCGATGATCCGCTCGAGATTCCCCCTGTCGGTCCCGATCTTCTCCAGGAGCGGCCGCACGATCCCCTCGCGCTCGGCGACGAGACTGTGCAGCAGGTGCGCGGGCGTCACCTGAGGATTGCCACGGCTGCCCGCCAGCTCGACGGCGTTTTGCACCGCCTCCTGGGCCTTGATCGTGAACTTGTCGAAGCGAAATGGCATGGTTTCCCCCTCGGCTGCCCTCGCCCGGAGGGGGAGGGAACGCCTGCTCAGATGTCCTTCTTGACCTCGAACTCCGCGTCGATCGCATCGTCAGGACCACGACCACCGCCGGAGGTGCCGGCCGACTCGCCGGGCTCGGCTCCCGCCGCCTGTCCGCTCGTGGCCGCATAGAGCACCTTCGACAGCGCATGAGCCGCCTGCTCGAGCGCGTCGTGTGCCGAGGTGATCGCATCGACGTCTTCGCCCTTCGCCACCTCGCGGGCCTTGGCGATCGCCGCCTCCAGGGGAGCCTTGTCGGAAGCTGCCAGCTTCTCGGCATTCTCCTTGACGAGCTTTTCGGTCTGGAAGCAGAGCGCCTCGGCCTTGTTGCGGGCCTCGGCCAGCCGCACCTTCCGCTTGTCTTCCTCCGCGTGCGACTCGGCGTCCTTCCGCATCCGCTCGATCTCGGTCTCGTTCAAGCCGCTCGACTGCTCGATCTTGACCGTCTGCTCTTTGTTGGAACCAAGGTCCTTCGCGCTCACCGACAGGATGCCGTTGGCGTCGATGTCAAACTTCACCTCGATCTGCGGAGTGCCGCGTGGCGCGGGCGGAATGCCCTCGAGGTTGAACTGGCCGAGGAGCCGGTTGTCCCGGGCCATCGGCCGCTCGCCCTGATAAACGCTCACGGTGACCGCCGTCTGGCTGTCTGCCGCGGTGCTGAAGACCTGCTTCCGCTCGGTCGGAACGGTCGTGTTTCGCTCGACGAGCTTTGTGAACAGCCCGCCCTCGGTTTCGATGCCGAGGGAAAGGGGAGTGACGTCGAGCAGGAGCACGTCCTGCACCTCGCCCCCGAGCACGCCACCCTGAATCGCGGCGCCCAGCGCCACCACCTCGTCGGGGTTGACGCCCTTGTGCGGCTCCTTGTTGAAGAGCTTCTTGACCAGCTCCTGCACCTTCGGAATTCGGGTCGATCCACCGACGAGCACCACCTCGTCGATGTCCTTGGGATCGAGCTTCGCGTCCTTGAGCGCCTGCACCACCGGCCCGCGGCACCGCTCGACAAGCGGGTCGCACATCTGCTCGAACTGCGCCCGCGTGATGGTGACCTGCAGATGCTTCGGCCCCGTCGCATCGGCCGTGATGAAGGGAAGATTGATGTCGGTGCTCTGGGCCGAACTCAGCTCCTTCTTCGCCTTTTCGCACGCCTCCTGCAGCCGCTGCAGGGCCATCGTGTCTTTCCGCAGGTCGATCCCCTGCTCCTTCTTGAATTGATCGGCCACGAAATTGATCAGCGTCTGATCGAAGTCGTCGCCGCCGAGGTGCGTGTCCCCGTTGGTGCTGATCACTCGGAAGACGCCGTCGGCCACCTCGAGCACCGACACGTCGAATGTGCCGCCGCCCAGGTCGAATACCACGATCTTTTCCTGGGCCTTCTTTTCCAAGCCGTAGGCGAGCGCGGCGGCGGTCGGCTCGTTGATGATCCGCATCACCTCGAGGCCGGCGATCTGGCCGGCGTCTTTGGTGGCCTGCCGCTGCGCGTCGTTGAAGTAGGCCGGCACCGTGATCACGGCCTTGTTGACCTTGTGACCGAGGTAGCTTTCGGCACTTTCTTTCAGGCTGCGGAGCACCTTCGCCGAGATCTCGGGCGGAGTGCTGGTCTGGTCGCCAGCCTTCACCTTCACGTAGTCCTCCGGGCCGCCGACGACCTCGTAGGGCACCATCTTCTCCTCGCCGGCCACTTCGTTGTGGCGGCGGCCCATGAACCGCTTGATCGAGTAGATCGTCCGCTTCGGGTTCGTCACGGCCTGACGACGGGCGATGTCGCCCACGAGCGTCTCGCCCTTGTCGTTGAAGGCGACCACGCTCGGCGTGAGGCGATTGCCTTCCTTGTTCGCGATCACCTTGGGCTCCTTGCCCTCCATCACCGCCACCACCGAGTTCGTGGTGCCGAGGTCGATGCCGATGATCTTCTCGCCCTGCTTCGTTGCCATGGATGCTGGATTCCTGTGCTGGGGGAAAGGCTGCGGGAAACGCTGTCCGTCAGAATTGTCCCGCGATTTCGTTGAACGTTCTTGATGCAAAGGCCGTGCCAGCGCGGACCCGCCAGGCCGGACCATCTCGACCGCCGGCTTAAAACCGGCAGAAAGCTGCATTTTCGACCGTATTTACGCGGCTCCGGTTCAGGGTACAGTTGTGTTTTTGGGGCATTGTGCCGCCCGACCGGGATGCGCAGCCTGCCATTTTGGCGTTTCTGATCGCCAGAGACACGTTCTCTCCAACACACTTCCGGGGCTCCTCGCATGGCTCAGTCTGGCTCGCAGCGGAAGACCCCCGCGGAGGCAATGCGGCCGACTGGCTTGGCGGCGCTGCGGTCGCAGATCGACAAACTCGATCGGGAATTGGTCGGCCTGGTGAATGAACGCGCTGAACTGGCCCGGCAGATCGGCCACCTGAAGCAGTCGCATGGCCAGGTCACCTACGATCCATCCCGCGAGGAGATGGTGCTCGAGCGGGTCGCGGCCTCGAGCGCGGGGCCGCTGTCGAGCGAGAGCCTCAAGGCCATCTGGCGGGAGTTGATCTCGGGCTCCCGGGCAATCGAGCAGCATATCCGCGTCGCCCACCTCGGACCGGCCTGGACCTACAGCCATCTGGCCGCTCTGCACCGCTTCGGAAGTTCCGTGGAGTTCGTGCCTGTGGGCAGCATCTCGGCCGCCTTCGAGGAGGTGAACGCAGGACACTCCCACTATGGCGTGGTGCCACTGGAAAACTCGACCGACGGCCGCATCGCCGACACGCTCGACAACCTCTCGCGTCTCCCCGTGAAAATCTGCGCGGAGGTGCCGCTGCGTATCCACCACACGCTCCTCGCCACATGTGATCGCGCGGGCATCCAGGAGGTCTACAGCCGGCCGCAGGCCCTCTCGCAATGCCGCAACTGGCTGGCCCGACATCTGCCATCCGCCCGCCTGGTGGAGGTCACGAGCACGAGCGCTGCCGCCGAGATGGCAGCCAAGAAACCCGATGCTGCTGCCATCGCCAGCCGGCAGGCAGGTGTCCAGTACGGTCTCAATGTGCTCGCCGAAAACATCGAGGATATCGCGGGCAACACGACGCGATTCGCCGTCATCGGTCACGCCGATGCCAACCGCACCGGCCGCGACAAGACCTCGCTGATGTTTGAGATCGAGCACCGCCCGGGCGGGCTGGCCGATGCCCTGGCGATCCCCAAAAAACAGAAGCTCAACCTCACCTGGATCGAGTCGTTTCCGATGGCGGGCGAGGAACGCGGATACATCTTCTTCGTGGAACTCGAGGGCCACCGCGAAGATCTCCGCGTCCGCCGCGCGATCGCGGCCCTCGAAAAACGCTGCAAACGGGTGGTGATTCTCGGCTCCTACGCCGCCGCGGCCGAGGTGGGCTAGCGAGGTTTCGGCTTTCCGCTTCGCCTATAGCCGTCTATATTCGCCCCAAATAAGGAGTTTTTCATGTCACGCAGAAGCATCGTTGCCGGCAACTGGAAGATGAACCTCGACAAGGCCAAGGCGGCCGAACTCGCCCAGGCAGTGGCCGGTCGGCATGGTGAAGCCGGCAGCGTCGAACTCGTCCTCTGCCCGCCGTCGCTCTACCTCGCAACGGTCGGCACGGCCCTCGGGCTGACGCACGGCAAGGCTCCGTCGGGCGTGGCGGTCGGTGCACAAAACATGCACGACAAGGCGAACGGCGCGTTTACCGGAGAGATCGCGGCTCCGATGCTCATCGACCTCGGCTGCCAATTCGTGATTCTCGGCCATTCCGAGCGACGCACGCTGTTCGGGGAGACCGATGCCATCGTCAACACCAAGACCAAGGCCGCGGTGGCCGCAGGACTGACTCCGATCGTGTGCGTCGGCGAGACGCTCGAAGAACGCGAGGGCAATCGCACCGAGGCCGTGGTCACCACGCAGATCAACGGCTCGCTGGCCGGGCTCGCTCCGGCCGACCTCGAAAAAATCGTCGTCGCGTATGAGCCGGTCTGGGCGATCGGCACGGGCAAGGTGGCCACCCCGCAGCAGGCCCAGGAAGTCCACGCCCTGATTCGCGGTCTGCTCGGCTCGTTGTCCTCGCCGGCTGTCGCCGCGAAGGTGCGGATTCAATACGGCGGCAGCGTGAAGCCCGACAATGCGGCAGAACTCGCCGCCCAGCCCGACATCGACGGAGCCCTCGTCGGTGGCGCGAGCCTCAAGGCAGATGATTTCCTGGGCATTGCCAAGGCATTCGCGTGAAAGGGGAATCCTGGCCCTCGTTGTCAGGCTGGGGTATGCCCCGGGGCCGGTCTGCGATACCTTGTGCGGCTTATCGGCCTGATTCTTTCCCGACCAAATTTCAGTCATCCTGAGACGTTTCGGAGCCCGGAATTCCCATGACCACGCTTGTCCGCCTGTTTCTCGGATCGATGCTCGTGCTGACGTCGCTGTTTTTGATCCTGCTGGTGCTCGTGCAGCGGGGCCGTGGCGGCGGTCTGGCCGGGGCGCTCGGCGGCATGGGGGGGCAGAGCGCTTTCGGCACGAAGGCCGGAGACCTCTTTACGCGGATCACGGTGGGCGTAGCCGCTTTCTGGATCATTCTCTGCCTGCTGGCGACCAACCTCCTCGGCCGACAGCAGTCGCTGCTTTCGAGTGAGCTCGGCAGCGCCGCCCCTCAGGCAACCGCACCGATGACGCCCACGGAGCCGATGACTACGGCTCAGCCGGCCGCTCCGCAGCCGTCCGCGACTGGTGCTGCTGCAGCCACTGGTGCTGCTGAGTCAACCGACGCGTCACTCAGCCTGCCCACCACGCCGGCTGCCGAGGCTGGAACGAAGCCCGCAACTCCAGCCCCGCCAGCAACACCGGCTCCGGCAGCAACGCCAGCCCCGGCAGCAACGCCAGCCCCGGCAGCAGCGCCGGCGGAACCTGCCCCGCCCAAGTAAGCAGCCCGCAGCCGTAGGTGCATCGCAGTATTCCTGTGGGACTCAGGCGAGCGGCTTCAAGGGAGAGGAACACGCGTCTGATGGCGATCAGCATGACAGGCTGCGGAGAGGGTGTTGTCACCGCAGACAACAGCACCTGCCGTGTTGAATTGCGGGTGGTCAACAACCGCTATTTCAAGCTCGCCCTGCGATCGCGGGATGCGTTTGCTCTGCTCGAGCCAAGGATTGAATCCGCTCTTCGCGGACGCATCCGTCGCGGCGCGGTGCAGATGACGCTCGATATCACCGGGGCCGCTGCTCCCGCTGGACGCCGGTTCGACCGTGGACAACTCGCGGCCTACCTCGACGATCTCGAGGATTTCTGTGCCACGCACCGGATTCCTTCGCCGCGGACGATCGATGGCATCCTGGGGCTGCCCGGCATCCTCGTGGAAGCGGCCCCCTCCAGCGACGCGATCGACCAGGCATGGCCGCTCGTTGCCCGTGCCATCGACGCCGCCCTCGACGGACTCGATCGCATGCGGCAGGCCGAGGGGGATGCGCTGGCCCGCGACATGCGAAACGTCTGCGGGGAGATCCTCAAATCGATCTCGGCGATCCGCCAGCGTGTGCCAGCGGTGCTCGCCGAACACCGCCTGCGGCTGACAGACCGGGTGACCAAACTCCTG
>JBIIMX010000240.1:0-5310 GCA_044337765.1 Pirellulales bacterium
CGGCGCGTCAGTTTTACGGAACTTTTCGGCCAGCCTCGGAGTTATCGCGGACGGCTCGTGCGGTTTCGCGGGACGCTGCATCGGCTCGAAAAGGTGACCGCCCCGGTCAACCAGTACGGCGTCGAGGACTACTGGCAGGGGTGGCTGGAGCCGGAGGGTGGCCCCGTTTCGCCCATCGTCGTCTACTTTCTCAGACTCCCGGAGGGCATGCCCCACGGCATGAAAATCGGCGAGCAGGTCGACGTGGTGGGCTACTTCTTCAAACGCTGGGCGTATGCCGCCACCGACACCGTGCGGATCGCTCCCCTCGTGCTGGCACTTGAGCCGATCTGGAAGCAGCGGCCGGCGGCCGTCCCAGGAGGCACTTCGATCGGGACCGTGGCACTTGTGACGATTGCGGCCGTCGTGCTGCTTACGATGCTGGGCATCCGCGTCGCCGGCGGAGGTCCTGCCCGGCGTCAGGCAGCTCCGCCGACCGATCTCTCCACAAACCTCGCGGGTGTGGAACTCTTTTCCCCGGATGAAGCTCTGCGAAGAATGGCATCAGAGGAAGCAAAACGCACTCCCGATGAAACTGCCGTGAAGGAATCGATGCCATGAAGACCACATCCGCCAACCAGCGTCCACAGCCTCGGGCGAGCCTGCGGCCGCTCCTGCGTGGAACTGTCTGCTGCCTGTGGGCCGCGGCCTGCCTCGTGGCCGTCACGGCACCGGTGCTGACGTCGGCTGCCGCGGATGCATCTCAAGCCACGCCGGCGACCATGTCTTTCGGCGACTATCTCGGCACCTGGAAGATCGATCGTGGCTCCCGTGCCGCGCTCGAGGACCCCTCGGACTGGAACCCCGCGAAGCAGGAGATCGCGATCAAGGTGCTTTCCCGGCTCGCCCGTCTGCCGGCAAACCTCGCTGCCCGGTGGAGCGCCGATGCCGTCGATCTGCGGTCCCTTGCCGCCACGCAGCGGGTGCAGGATCTATTCGTGAAGGTCGACGGCCGGGCGATCTTCGTCGCCACACTGCCACTGACGGATGAGGAATCGGAGGTCGCCGGCCGTCGGCAGATGGAAATCGTCCGGATCGTCTCCGCTGACGGGCTGACCGTCGACGTACTCGCCGACCATGTGCCCAAGGCCTGGCCGCGATCCACCGGCATCGACGAACCGGCGACCGTGATCGGCCTGCCGCTTTCGGAGGGACCGGGCCCCGTGGTGCCTGGCGGCGAAGGTCAGAAGCCGGCGGTCCCCGCGATCCTGATCGCGGCAACAAGGGTCGGCTGGTCTCCGCCGACGCCGCTGGGTTCGCTGGGCATGGACTATGGCCTCTTCGATTCCGTCGTTGACGGACAGAAACTCGTCCCCGGTGACACCGAGGCCTTCTATGCCGCGCTTGCTGCGATGGGGCGGGCGACGGCGGCGGGTGTCACTTCGGCCGCCGGCCCGCCGGACGACATCGTTCAGCTCATTAATCCAGGGAGCGGCTGGTTTTCCAAGCACAGGGGCGATCCGATCACGGTCGCGGGCGTGGCCCGCCGGGCCACACGCATCGAGGTCGACGACCCGCTCCGGCAGCAGCAACTCGGCACCGATCACTATTGGGAACTGTTCGTCTTCGTGCCCACGCCATTGCTGGAGGTGCACGGGAGACTGCAGGAGGATTATCCGGTCGTCTGCTGCGTGCGCACGCTGCCGGAGGGAATGCCCACCGGCCAAAAGATCGGCGAACGTGTGCGGGTGTCGGGTTTCGCCTTCAAGCGATACGGTTATCCGCTGCCGGACGTGAAGATTTCATCGTCGCAGGGAAACGAGGAACAGAAGGGGCAGCGACAGGAGACGGCATTGCTGATCGGCAGGGAGGCCTTCTGGTCGCCGGGGCCGAGCCCAAACAGGGAGATCAACACCCTCGGCTGGGTCTTCCTCGCGATTGCAGCGTTGATCGGCCTGGCGCTCGCTTGGGCTGCCTGGTCATTCACCCGCGACTCCCGCCGGCGCGAGCGCCAGGCCCGCAGTGCATTGCCCGACCGCATTGAGTTGCCGTGACGTTCCCAGCCGCCATGGGGCTTTCCCGGGGTTTTCAGCCGGGCCTTGCCGCCACGGGAAACGGTCGCGACAACACGTGTATTCTGGATCCATTCGTCGACCAGCACCCAATCCATACTCCGTCCCGGGTCCCCTCTCCCCAGCCACCTGTTTCAGGAAACCAAGCATCATGCGACGAGCGAAGATCTCCATCATCGGTGCCGGCAACGTCGGCGCGACCACGGCCCATTGGTGCGCCAGTGCCGAACTGGGCGACGTCGTCCTGCTCGACATACCGGCCACGGAAGGGATGCCTGCCGGCAAAGCCCTCGACCTGTTCCAGGCTTCGCCGATCATGGGGTTCGATTCGCGGCTGACGGGCACCACGAACTGGGCCGACACCGCAGGCAGCGACGTGGTCGTGGTCACGGCCGGCATCGCCCGGAAGCCGGGCATGAGCCGAGATGACCTGCTCTCCACCAATGCGAAGATCGTGGGGGATGTCGCCGCCCAGATTCGCGACTCGAGCCCGCAGGCCGTCGTCATTGTCGTCAGCAATCCGCTCGATGCCATGGTGCAGCGGACATTCCAGGTGACCGGGTTCCCACCGTCCCGAGTGCTGGGACAGGCCGGGATTCTCGATACGGCCCGGTATCGCGCGTTTTTGGCGATGGAGCTGAACGTGAGCGTGGAAGACATTTCCGCCATGCTGCTGGGCGGCCACGGCGACACGATGGTGCCGATTCCCAGTTGCACGAGCGTGGGGGGCATTCCGGTGACGCAATTGATCGCCCCCGACCGGCTCGACGCGATCGTGACCCGTGCCCGCAATGGCGGCGCGGAGATCGTCAGCCTGCTCAAGACGGGCAGCGCCTACTATGCCCCCGCCGCGGCCACGGCGCAGATGGTCGAGGCCGTCGTCCGCGACAAGAAGCGGCTCGTGCCCTGTGCGGCCTACTGCGACAAGGAATATGCCGTTGGCGGTTATTTCGTCGGCGTTCCGGTGGTCATCGGCAGCGGCGGCGTCGAGCGGATCGTCGAGCTCAAACTGCTCCCTGACGAGCGGGCCGCGCTCGACAAGAGCATCGCCGCGGTCAAGGACTTGGTCGGTGTAATGGACCGACTCACCGGGTACACGCCCGCTTGATCGGCGACCGATCGCCTGTCGAAAGCAGCCGGCTGTCTGACCCATGAGGGTGGACATAGCTTTTATTTCTGGTTTTTGTTTCGGGCTTTCGTCTCGGGGTTTTTGTTTCTGGGTTTGTGCTTCGGGCGGCCGGCCCGCCGGTTTGCTGTGCGCCGGGATGATTTTTGCAGGCGCACCTTGCCCGAATTGCCCTGTCTGCGCCGGCGAAGTGGCAGCCCGATCCTGCCGTTGCCGGGGTGGAAGCGTTCGGCTACAAACCGCGGGCCCTGGTGAAAGCAGGGTCCGGCGGGGTTTTTGCCCCGCTGGCACGGGCTCCGCCACCATCCGCCGAGGTGTTCGATGAAGAGTCGCCTTCCGAAACCAGGATCCCGAAACGGAGATTCCCGGAATGGCCAGGATGGCCCGCGTGGTACAGCACGCGAAACGGCCGCGAACGTGTCGTGCCTGGGCTCGGAGTGGCTGGGGGACGACCGCGTGTTCACGCCGCTCGGGCATGAGCCGGGCTACGACTATCCGCTTCTCGTCTGGCTCCCCGACTCGTCGAAGGCCGATGCACGCAAGAAACCGTTTTCGATTGGCAGGGTGATGCAGCGGGTGAGCCTCCGCAACTTCGTCGCCGTGCAACCGGTCGTCGGACCGCATGAGTCATCTAGGTTTGGGCTTTCTGGGATTGGGCTTTCTGGGAACGGGCCTTCTGGAGACGGGCTTTCGGGCGATGGGCTCGACGATGCCGTCTGGCGATCGATCGAGCGGGTTCGGGACCGCATCGCCATCCACCCCGGCCGTATTTTTCTGGTGGGGCAGGGGAACGGCGGCTCCGACGCGTTTCGTATTGCCTGCCGTCACCCGCGGGAGTTCGCCGGCGTCATCTCGCTGGGCGGACAGTTTCCGTTGAATGAATCGCTGTTCTCGCAACTCGCCGACGTGCGACGTCTTCCGATGCTGTTCTGTTGTCGGCGGTCGAGCGTGCTGGAGCAGGCAATCCATACCGATCGCACGCTCCGCCTCTTTCATGCCGCCGGCGCCGCGCTGGCCATGCGGATCTATCCGGGCAGCAACGACCTGTCCAGGGCGGTGCTGGCCGATGTGAATCGCTGGGTCATGGATGAAGTCTGCGGGAAGCCCGCCAACGTTCCTTCGCTCTCCGCATCGTAATCCGCGCTGCCTCTCATGACGCCTTCATTCCAGCAACACCGTGCAGACGCTCTGCGAAAGCAGCAGGGACTGCTCTCTTCCATCGTGGCTGACTGTGCGCGGGTTCGCCGCGAACAGGGCCGGCCCCCGTTGGCAGCCACGCTCGACGTGTCGCCGCATCATGAAGAGGCCCTCGTCGCCGAGCTGTCGCTCGTACGCCGTGTGCTCGAGCCGCTCATTCGCAGGGCCATGGAATCTGCCACGCAGCCCGATGAAACCCGTGATGTGCCGGTTGTTCGCGAGGTCGTCGTCACGAGCATCGATGTGGGCAGTGCGATCGACATCGAGGTGTCTGATTCCGGCCCGGCGCTGCCCGAATCGGTCAGACGGTGGTTGAATGATTCGACGAACGGCCTCGATGCCCACGGCATCGATCCGGTCGGAGCTGGTCTTGCGCTGGCTGCGGTCCGTGCGGCTGCGGCACGGATCGGCGGAACACTCCACGCGGCCAACTGTGCGGAGGGTGGCGTGGCCATCACGTTGCGGCTGCCGCGTCGGCAGTCCCAGCGGCTTGCCGCCTGACACACCGAGCAACGATCACCGAGCCTCGTGTCGACAACCTGTCGCGTTGACCTCGGACCCCATCCGCTTTTCGAACAACCTGTTCAGTTCATCGTCATGAAGGGCAGTGCATGGACGCACAGCAACCCTCGCAATCGTCCCGCGATCGCCTCGCGCTGGCCATCACGCCGGCTCAGGTGATCGCGCTGGGGCTCGTCGCCGTCTCGATCGGCTGGGCCGTCTGGCTTCTCCGCGATCGGCCGACGAGCGAAGAGGTCGAACTGCTCGCCGGGATGGCACTCCCTTCGTCCGAAATGGCGATCATGGAGGCGGCCTTCGACCGGGCGCAGCTCACCGACCACCGCACCGACGGCGGCCGGGTCTGGGTGCCGAGGAGCCGGCAGAGCGCCTACATGCGGGCGCTGGTCGATGCCGAGGCGCTGCCGCGAGAGTTCG
>JBIIMX010000404.1:0-3553 GCA_044337765.1 Pirellulales bacterium
CGCGAACCGGCCGCTCGTCATACGACAGGCCTCCTTGCAGCGGCCACCCCCGCCGCTCCGCAGTCTGTGGAGGGCAGTTCCCGGCAGGCGCAGGCACTCGATGCGGTCGTTGCCGCCATGATCGCCGGACGGTTCAGCGAGGTGCCGCGGCAGGCCTGGCTCGCGGCAACGAGCATTTGCGTGGGACTCCTGGCCGGATTTCTCTGGTGGGCGGGTGGCCGCCGCCAGTCCTCCGCGATCGTCCGGTCGTCTCGGCATGACATGCAACAGCCGCGAATCGACTGGTCGGGTGTCGGCGGTGGGCCCGAGGCGGGCGTTCTTGCCCCAGACGGTTCTGGGCAGCCGGGCGGTGGTTCGAGGCACGCCGGCGGCTTCGGGGTCGGCAGGGCGGCGGCGGTGCTCTTGATCGTGTACGCGGGTGCGGTGCCGGTGCGGGCAGCAGGCCCAGACTCGGCCGCCGCCGTGGCACCGCTGCCGGAAGCAATCCTGCCCGAGCTCCAATCACCTCCGGTCCCCTCACTGCCGATCGTCACGCAAACTGGAGTCACGCAGTCTCGGCAGAGCTCGACCGGACTTGGGGGTGGCAGTGTGCCGCAGGTGCTGCCGGCGCTGCCATTGTCTTCCCCCAAGGATGCGGCGGCGACCGATCCCGCAGCCGGTTCCGCGGGTCGCTCGGGACAACTCTCCGACTGGAAACTGCTCGCGGCGATCGCGGCTGCCTTCGCCGTGTTGGCCGCCGCAACAACGTTCAACAAGCGGCGCATGGCCGTTCTGCCCCCCGATGTCTTCGAGGTGCTTGGGGAAGGATCCCTCGGCGGACAGCACGCCGTGCGGATCGTTCGGTTCGGCCCCAAGACGCTGCTCGTGGGCGTTTCCGCAGCCGGCTGCCAGACACTCGCCGAACTCAGCGACCCGCAGGCCACCGCCTGCATCGCCGCTGCCTGCCGCGGCGTTCATCCGCCCATTCGGCCTACTGGGTCATCGCGGAGCATCGCGTTGCAGAGCCAGACGTCGACCACCGCCCGTGCGGGCGGGGAGGCGGCATGATCCTCCCGCAGAACCTGCGACTCCTTCCGCCCGCGATCCTGATGGCGGTGGCTGCGATTGCCCTGCCGCTTGCCACCGTGACAGCCGAGGAGACCGCCCCTGCCGTCCAGCCGGCAAGCGTCGCCTTCGAGCCTGTCACGCTGCCGCCGGCGGCCGATGCCTCACCGCTGCCCGCGATTGCACAGCCCCCCGCGCCTGTGCCGGCTCTCACGCCAGCGCCGGGACCGACTTCCCGCGGCCCGCGTGCCGACACCGCAGCGGTCTCCGCCGTGCTTGCAAAACTCGTCGCCGGCCGCTCCCTCGATGCCACGCTGTCTGCCGCGCTGATGTTCGGCGTCGCCAGCCTCGCCCCCGCCGTTCTGCTGATGACCACCTGCTTCGTGCGGATGTCGATCGTGCTGTCGTTGGTTCGGCAGGGGCTTGGTACGCCGCAACTTCCGTCCAATCAAATTCTCACGTCGCTGGCGCTTTTTCTCTCGGCGCTCGTCATGTGGCCGGTCTGGACGGCGGCCTACCGCGACGGCGTCGAGCCCTATCAGGAGGGCCGCATCGAGTTGAGCGAGGCCTACGAACGGGGCACGCTGCCGGTGCGTCGCTGGATGGCCACGCAGATCGAACAGTCGGGCAACCGCGAGACGATGCTCTACTTTCTCTCTCGGCATCCATCGGCTCCCAGACGGGTGGCCACCTACGACGACGTGCCCGTGGAGACGCTGCTTCCGGCGTTTCTCGTGAGTGAGTTGAAGACGGCCTTCGCGATCGGCTTCCGACTGTTGATCCCGTTTCTCGTGCTCGACATTCTGGTGGCGACGCTCGTCGTGTCGACGGGCCTCGTCATGCTGCCGCCGACACTCGTGTCGCTGCCGCTGAAGTTGATGGTATTCGTGGCCGCCGATGGCTGGTCACTCGTGGTCAGATCGCTGCTCGACGGCCTGCTTACCGCCGGCGCTTGAGGAGGCAGAGCCATGACCGACGGCGACCTCGTTGAAATCCTGAGGCAGGCGCTGCTCTCGGGCTTGCTCGTGATCGCGCCGGTGCTGCTCGTAGGCTTTGCCGTGGCGGTCGTCACCGGCCTGGTGCAGGCGGCCACCGGCATCCACGAACCTCTGGTTGGGCTCGCACCCCGGCTCGCGGCAATGGCGTTGACGCTGGTGCTTGTGATGCCCTGGATGGTGGAGCAATTTGTCGAGATGTTTCGCGCAGCGGCTTCGCCTTGAGGAGCAACTCCCCCATCGCGGATGCGGCACGAGTCTGGCGGGCCGGGCCGACGGTGGCGGTAGAAGCCTCGATTCGAGACGCCGATGTTCCGCCTCGCTCTCCGGTGACGGAAACCCTCTCGTGGATCCTGTGATGCCCGAAACACTGACACCGGAGATCGTCGTCGCGGTCGGGGCCTGCGGCCGCATCCTGGCGGCTGTCTGCACCGGCACGCTGCCGATTCTGCCGGGCGGTTCGTTTCGGATCAGGCTGGCACTCGCTGTTGTTTTGGCCGTGGTGGCGGTGCCGATGGCGGTCGTGGTGCAGGCCGCCGCGCCGGCAGGATCGGTCGGTCCCCTCCTGCCCGTGCTGGCAGGCGAACTGCTCGTTGGACTCATGATGGGCACCGCCGCGGCGGCCGTGCTGTCGATAACGACGTGGGCAGGCGGCATGCTCGGGAGTGTCTCGGGGCTTTCGTGGGCGGATGATTTCGATCCTGCTGCGACCGGCGAGTCGGCGGGGATTGCCCGACTGGCCTGGTGGGTCGGGCTTGCAGCTTTCTTCGCCGCAGGCGGGCAGTTGGCCGTGGTCGGCGGGCTCATCGAGAGCGTGCGGCACGTTCCCGTGGGCACCGCTTTTGGCGGTCCGCCGCAGGAATGGCTCGTGCGTCTGGCCATGTCCACTCCGGCAGTGGCGGTCTCGCTTGCTGCCATGCTCGTTCTGCCGGCGCTGGCGGCCGTGGTGGCGTTCCACATTGCCAGCGCCATCTGCCTGCGGGCGGTGCTCTTTTCGCCCGGCCCGGGTCTGCTGCAGGGGCTGGCCTCGCTCGTGCTGCTGGCCAGCCTTTGGATCGGCGCCGAGGCTTGGACCGGTGGCAGCGCGATCATGATGCTGCGGTCGATCGACGCCTGCTTCGGCGGGAGGTGATGCCATGAGCGACGCCGCCGATCGCACCATCCCCGCCACGCCCCGCCGCCGCGAAATGGCCCGTCGTCAGGGGGTCATGCCGATGGCCGGTCTGCCCGCATGGGTGGCCACCGTTGCGACCACGCTTTTGTTGCTGCCGGCATGGGCACAGGCCACGTTTTCCGCCGCCACGGACATGATGCAGCAGTCGGTCTGCTTCACGGCTGCAGGCCGCGGCTCCCAGCCACTGCTCGACATCGAGGTGCCGGCTGCGGTCGTGCTGCCGACGCTGGCGCTGGTGGCAGTCGCCGGAGCGGTCGGCCTTTCTGTCAGGGTGCTGCTCGACGGCCCGGCATGGCGGCCGGCGCGGCTGGTGCCCGCCTTCGACCGCATCAGTCTGCTG
>JBIIMX010000108.1:0-9797 GCA_044337765.1 Pirellulales bacterium
ATGGACGAAGAAAGGGCGAGCCTCGTGCTCTCACCACGTGTATTGAACATCGGAAAAGCGATGCCGACGACCGTCGCCACGGCGTCGACCAGGTCTGCGGTTTCGCAAGGCAGAATGGGAGCGTCAAAGTTCACCGTGAACTCCCTCCCCTCCGCCTCCATGAGCAATGTGAGGTTTTCGCCGTCGCGCTTCGATCCGAGCACCACGCCGGTGAGCCGCACGAGCTCGGTGTCGTGGGCCCCCTCGCTCGCTTTCACAGGATCGACGTCGCGGGGCTCAGGAAGCGTGCCCGGGCCGATCACCCGCACGCTCTCGACGCTGAGCCGCGGCCCGAATCCACCGCGTTCGCCGACCCCGGTGACCTCCACCTCCATGCCCCGCTCGACGGGCAGGGCAGGAGGAGCCGGCTCTCTGGCAGAAGGCTTGCGATAGCAGAACATCGCGGTTGTCTCATCCTGCAACACCATCCGCACGTCTTCATGCCAGGTGACCACGCCGCGGATCCGAAACGACGCACGCGCGAGCAACTCCTGCGGCGCGAGCCCCTTCAGTTCGGCAATTGGCGTCACGTTCTCCGGTGGGTCGGCGGCCTGCGCGGCACCCGCCGCGAAGATCACTGCCGCGATCCCAAAGCCGATCCGTGCCGATCGGCCGGCTTGAACGGCGGCGCGACGTGGGAGTATCGTCGATGGCGGTGCAAGCGGGTGCATGGTTGCAAGAAGCGGGCCTGGGAGGTGAGCCGATGAGGGCGACGATCCAAATACTGATTGTGGACGACCATCCCGTCTTTCGCGAGGGCCTGGCGAGCCTGCTGGCGTCGCAGCCCGATCTTGCGATCGTGGGGCAGGTATCGAGCGGCGAGGCTGCGATCGAGGAGGTCGCGCGAGCGCGGCCGAGCGTCGTCTTGCTCGACCTCCGGCTGCCCGGCATGACCGGCCTGGAGACGCTGCTGTGGCTCAAGGGCCATGCCCCGGCGACGCGGGTGATCGTACTCACGTCGTCGGATTCGGCCCCCGAGGCGGCGACGATGCTCAAGGCGGGCGCGAGCGGCTACCTCACGAAGCAGGTCGATGCCCGCGAGATCATGGCCGCGATCCGTGCCGTGCAGGCCGGGCAATCCTACGGCGTGAAGGGGGTGCGAGGGATGCCCGAGCCGGTTCCGACGATGCGGGCGGGGCTGACGCCCAGGGAGGTGGAGGTGCTCTCGCTCGTGCGGCAGGGCTATGGCAACGAGGAGATCGGCAGGGCGCTGGGCATCTCGATGCGAACGGCGAAGGGGCACGTGGCGATGATCCTCGAGAAGCTCCGGGCGACCGACCGGGCTGAGGCCGTGTCCCGCGGCTTCGAACTGGGCATCTTTTCGGCCCCGACCCAGGCGGGCTGACGCGGCGGAGCCGGCCCGGTCACTCGGCTGCCGGTCGCGGACAAAATCAGCGCTACCGGCCGAATGGCCGGTAGCGAATGACTGAGGTCGAGCTTACGATGTCGAGGGGGGGGGGGGAGATCTCCGCTTCCAGAACACTGGTCGTTTCCTGTCGTTCGAAAGGGGCCTGTCATGAGTCGTCACTGCCAAAGAACGTCATGTCGCAGCCGCACCGCCGCGTTTACCCTCGTCGAGTTGTTGGCGGTGATCGCCATTATCGGCGTGCTCGTGGGGCTGCTGCTGCCCGCTGTGCAGGTAGCGCGAGAGACGGCGAGAACGAGCGCGTGCGCCAACAAGCTCAGGCAGGCTGGCCACGCAGTACTGCTGTTTGAGAGCGCGCAGAGCATGTTTCCGCTCGTGACGAGAAGCTGGCAGCTGAGGGGGCTGCGGCCAACGAGCGGTATGGCGGAGTTTTTCGGTGGTGTCGTGCCGATCCTGCCATATGTTGAGGAAGTCAAACGATACAACGACATCTGCAACGGGATCGCCGCCAGCGACGGGTTTGCCCCGTGGAGCGGCGGCTCAGGGCTGGATACGTCGCCTGAGATCCTTCTGTGCCCGTCCGATTCGCGGGCACAGCCCGTCAATCGCCGCGGTCGATCGCAGGGGAAGAGCTATCTCTGGAATGTTGGCGATATCGTGACAGGTTGTACGCAAGGAGTTCGGTCGAGGTCGGTGTTCGCCTCGGGATGGTCGGGGACGGGAAACGGCGTGATGGATCCCAGGAATATCGCGATCGCCCGGGTCAAACTGAAAGACGTGACGGATGGCACGAGCAAGTCGCTGATGATCTCCGAACGGGCCGTGGGCACCGGTTCCGGAGCTGACACGAGCGTGAAAAGCGGCTTCGCGGTGGGTGTCGCCATGTCCAAGAGCACGAAGCCGCAGCTTTGCCTCGATCAGGTGGTCAACGGCCAACTGGCGTCGACGTACACATCCGGGGCGAGCGTCACCCGCTGGGCATCCCGGGAAGACCACAACAATGTCTTCTACACGATCCTGCCGCCGAACGGCCCCAGCTGCACGAGTCAGGGGGCTTCGAACGGGTATGCCACGGACGATTACGCCCTGATGACAGCGTCGAGTTACCACCCGGGCGGCGTCAACGCCGTGATGGCCGACGGGGCGGTCCGCTTCGTTTCCGAAATCATCGACGCCGGCGACCCGAACCAGGTGCCGATCACGGTGAGCAGCAACCATATGCGGTACACGGGCGTGTCGCAATGGGGCGTGTGGGGAGCGCTCGGCACGATCCGAGGCGCGGAGCCGCTCACTACGACCGACTTCTGACGGCCCCGTGACGGGGCTTCGCCCGCTCGTCGGAGGGCTGAAGGAGCATCGAAATGCGGAACAAGCACGTGGGTCGTGCGCGACGCGGGGCCGTGGGCCTGATGGTCATGCTCGGCGTGCCCCTGGTGCTCGTTGCCGGCGGATGCGGTGGCCGGCAGGGCCCCAAGGTGGAATACGTGGAAGGCGTCGTGACGCTCGCCGGCTCGCCGCTCGAGGGGGCTTCGGTCGGGTATTCGCCCGTGGATCGGAAGGTCGGACTGCCGGCCGGCGGCAAGACCGACGCTCAGGGCCGCTACCGGCTGACCGCGGTCGGCGGCGGCAGGGAGCGGGCTGGCACCGCCGTGGGCGACTATCGAGTCTCGATCACCAAGGTCGAAATCGTGCCGCCCGACGCCCCCCAGCCGCCGCCTCCGGCGTGGTGGAATCCGTCGCTAGGCCCCAAGCCCGTGCCGATTCGGTCATTGATCCCGGAAGCCTACGGCGACCCGGCGACTTCGGGACTGCGGGCGGCCGTGAAAGCGGGCCGGAACACCGGCCCCGAGTTCTCGTTTCAGCTCGACTCGAACAAGCCGGAACCGAACAGCAAGTGACGAGTGCGGAAAAACCATTTTTCCTCCGGCAAAAACGAAAAACCGGCCAAACGGCCGGTATCGCTCGGCCCGTGACGAGCGTATTGTCGATACTTAGGTCGCACGGTGATCATCATGCCAATCCGCGAGAGTTTTTTCCTGGAACGTGCCGGGAAACCTGACATGGTTGCGATACGAACCGCCGGCCGCTGCCTCCCCGCGCCGATGGTCTGGACGTTGGTTTGGCCGATGGTCTGGACGATGGTTTGGGCCGGGTGCATCGGCTTTTCAGCGACCTGGGCAGCGAGTTCGGCAGTTGCAGCCGGCGGACTTTCCGGGGAGGTCGCCGCGGTGGTTCAGGCCCGCTGTGCGGGCTGCCACGGTGGCGAGCACCCTGAGGCGGGAGTGAAGCTCGATGGCGAGTGGACCGCGGAGCGGCTCGTGAGTGCCGAGGGGAACGACTGGTTTCGCGCCCTCCACGAGATCGAGTCGAAGCGGATGCCGCCCGAGGAGGAGGAGCAGCCCACCGACGCCGAACGGGCAACGGTCGCCAAATGGATCCGCGGCGATCTCTTGAAGCTCCAGCGGGAGCATCAGCTCACGCTTGGCCGCGCTCAGTTGCGTCGGCTCTCCCGCGAGGAATATTCGAACACGACCTACGACCTCTTTGGCTTCCGCCCACCGGTGGCCGCCATGCTGCCGGCGGACGGCCGCGTGGACGGCTATGACAAGGTGGCCCAGGCGTTGCCACTCTCCGCCGCGAGCGTCGAAGGATTCATGCGGCTCGCCGACCGGATCGTGGATCGGCTGCTCGCCCCGTCGCCCGCGGATCAGCCAGGGTTCAAGCGGTACCGGGCTCTGCCCAGCGCGCAGTCGGGCGGGCACCTCCTCGTGCTCGATACCGAGACGGTCGTCTCCTTCAACTCCGACGTCAATTCCGGAAATCTCGAGTCGCTCGACATCCGCACGCCCGGCCTCTACAAACTTCGCCTCTCGGTCTACGGCTACCAGACCGACAAGCCGCTCCCCTTCGGCATCTACGCGGGACATACGGGCGCGTATCCGCAGATACTGCAACTGCTCGACGTGCTCGACGCCCCGCCCGGCAAGCCGGCCGTGCTGGAGACCGAGATCTATCTCGGCAGCGGCGACATGAACGAAAAGTGGGAGAACGGGACCAACGACCACATCCGAGTCGTGCCCTTCGGCCTCGGTGTGCCCGTGCCGAAGAACACGCTGGCGAGCGACGCGGCAAGGCAGGGGAAGCCGGGTCTGGCGGTGCAGTGGATCGAGCTTGCGCCCGTGCACTCGCCTTCGATCGCCAGCCGCTTCGTGGCGGCCGATTTTCCTCCGGAATTCGACAAGGAATTGCGGCAGTTGAAAGCTTCCGCGCGGCACTACCCTCCCGGGACGGTGTGGCCCGTGTCCAAGCTCAAATCGGTGAAGCCCGACGAGTTCGTCGCCATCATGGAGAAGACGATCCGCAGGATCGCGCCGCGCCTGTTCCGCCGCGATCTCGCCGAGGACGAGGTCACCGCCATGATCGCCTCGATCAAGTCCGACGTCGACGCCGGCCGCAACGCGTTCGACATCGTGTCCGACCAATTTCGCAATCTGCTCATGGATCCCGACTTCTTCTGCATCGTCGAGGAGCCGGGGCCGCTCACCGATTTCACTCTCGCCTCGCGGCTCTCCTATCTGCTCTGGAACTCGACGCCCGACGAGCAGCTGCTCGAGGTCGCCCGCCGGGGAAAACTTCGCGATCCGATCGTGCTCCGCGAACAGACCGACCGGATGCTCGCCGATCCGAAGGGGAAGCGGTTCTACAAGGGCTTCGCCGCCCAGTGGCTCAGGCTCTCGGCGATCGACGACACGACGCCCGACCCGAAGCTCTTCCCGGAATTCCACCAGCCGGAAAACGATCTGCTCAAGTGGTCGAGCGTGGCCGAGACCGAGGCCTTCCTCGCACTGCTTGCGAACGAGAATGCGAGCGTGCGGGAGCTTGTCGACTCGCGGCGGGTGCTGGCCAATTCGGTGCTCGCCCGGCATTACGCCCTGCCCGAGGTCTTCGGCAGCGGCCTCCGGGAACTGAAACTTCCCGAGGGCTCCCCCTTCGGCGGTCTCTGGACGCAGCCGGCCGTCATGAAAGTCACGGCCAACGGTACGAACACGTCGCCTGTCAAGCGGGGCGTGTTCGTGGCCGAGCGGCTTCTCGGCGTGCACATCCCGCCCCCGCCACCGAACATCGAACCGATCTCCACCGACACGAGTGCCGCGACCACGCTCAAGCAGAAGCTCGCCCTGCACGCGGGCAAAGGCTCCTGCGCCGCGTGCCACGCCAAATTCGACGGCTACGGCTTCGCGCTCGAAAGCTTCGATCCTGTCGGCACGTTCCGCGATTTCTACCGGATCGCCGCGGAAAGCACGGTGACCTGGAAGGGCCCGACCGGCGGCCGGTGGGGCGACAAAATCGGCGCGGCAAGCGCCGACTGGACGAGCGGGACGGTTCCGGCCGCGAGCGACCACGTCGTGATTTCAGGGACCGCATCGGATGCGATCACCTACGACACGTCGCTCTACGACCTCTCCGACAAGGCGGTCTTCGCCCTCGCCCTGGGCAACCAGACGCCGGACGAAATCACGCAACTGGTGACGTCGGCCGATCTTATTGCCAAGCGGGTGTTCGTCGGCCCCGGCGGCCACTGGCTGCACCGCGATGGCACCGCCACGGTAACCGACTCCGCCGCCATCGTAGGAGGCGAAGTGGAGGTAGCCGGCGGCACGTTCACGGCGGGACGGTGGCCGGTCTGGAGGCGGCTGGAGATCTCACATGGCGGCCGGGTGAATGTCACGGCGGGCAGCTTCGGCGTTATGGATCTCGCCCTGCCGAACTCGACCCTGACCAGGCACGTGATCGGGAGTGCGGACGAAGGGGCGCTCGCGGTGAGCGGATCGAGCCGGCTCGAACTCCGCGGGATCGCTCAGGTCGGCAACGGGCCGAATGGTCGCGGTGAGGTCGTTCTCGACACGTCGGAGCCGATCCGCTCGGCGGCGCAGTGGGATGTGCAGCATGGCCGGCTCGCAATCGGCAAGAACTCCGGGATTGTGTCGTGCGAGCGTGGCACACCGCCCCAGCAGGGTTGCTATCGCGTCGGCATGTCCGGGGCAACCGCAGTGCTCGACAAACTCGGCGAGTCCGAGGTCGTGGGAATGCCCAGGCAAGACGGCAATATTTTGCTGGAAATCGGCCCCGCGGGCGCTGTCAACTGGCACGGCGGTGGGATGCGCGTACAGCACGTGCAAGCGACGGTCATCAATGCGGGCACGTTCAACTACCTCGACACCACCGGCACCAACGCCTTCTCTCTCGGCGGCTCATTCGTAAACGCCGCTGGCGGCCACTTGCGGTGGCAGGGAGCAGCGGGGATCAAGATGCACAAGGCCACCCTGCGGAACGAGGGCCTTCTCTCCACGGGCCACGACGGTCCGGTGACGCTCCTGGCCGACCTCGTGCTCGAGAAGAGCGGCACGTTTTGCGTGGGCCTCGGCGCGGAAGAGAAGACCGGGATCGTCGTGGGCAACAGGGAAGGCGGCGGCGTCACACTCGGCGGCCGGCTCGAGATCGCGCCGCTGCCGGGCACCGACGCGACGGACAACAGGATCGGCGGCCGCACCTTCACGATCCTCGCCCGCGGGAAAGACGCTCCCGCAATCACCGGAACGTTCGCGAGCACGAGCGACGACATCGCGAAAGTGGACTATTCAGAGGATGCGGTGATGGTGACGCTCGTCGCGAAGCCGACTCCCACACCAACGGCTGAACCGGCATCACCGGCTCCCGTGACGTTCGTGGCCGCACCGCGGCTGGATGCCGCCGGACTCGTGGCGGCCCAGCGGAAAACGTCCGGTTGGTCGGACGATCGCACCGCTTGGCGAAACCACCTGCCGGTCGAGTCCGCCGGCACGCTGCCCGATGGCCGGCCGTTCGCTGATATCAAGGCACTGCGCGCGGTGCTGGCGGAGCAGCCCGATCTGCTCGCCCGCGGCGTGGCCGGCCATCTTGTCACCTATGGCACCGGCATGAGGCCGCTGGGCGTCGACGCCGTGGCCCTCGAAAGAATCGTGGCGCAGTCCAAGCCCGAAGGCTACGGCTTCCGCTCGCTGCTCCACGCCGTCATCCAGAGCGACCTGTTCCGCACGAAGTGAGATCCCCCTCCCCGAGGAACCCTGCCATGTCTCCGCTGCTTTTGAACCAAATGCCGTCCCGCCGGCAGTTCCTGCGCGCGGGGTCGAGCCTGCTCGCGCTGCCGTGGCTCGAAAGCCTCGCCGGCGCAGCCGCCGCGTCGGCTCCTCCGCGGCGGCTGGTGGCGATCTGCAACGATTTCAGCTTCTACGGCCCGTCATTTTTCCCGGCCGATGCCGGGGAGAACTACGCGCCGAGCGAATATCTCGCGATCCTCGGCGACCTGCGGAAGAAGTTCACAGTCTTCTCTGGTATCTCCCACCCCGACATCGGCGGCGACCACGCCTCCTTGAGCTGCTTCCTCACCAGCGCCAAGCGGCCGACGGCGGCGGGCTTCCGCAACAGCGTGTCTCTCGACTTTCTGGCCTCCCGGCACGTCGCGGCCGCGACCCGGTTTCCGCTCCTGAGCCTTTCGACTCTCGAAAGCGGCGGCCTCACCTACACCGCGACGGGCGCGTCGGTGCCCTCGCTCGGCAAGCCGTCGGATGTGTTCAAGAAGATGTTCCTGGCCGGCTCGGCCAAGGACGTGGAAGCCGAAATCGAGCGGCTCCGGCGCGGCCGCAGCGTGCTCGACCGGCTGGAGGGCAGGTTCGGTGACTTGGGGCGGAAGCTCTCGACTCGCGACCGCCAGCAGGTGGAGGATTACACCGAGGCAGTCCGCGAGCTCGAAAAGCAGCTCGAATCGGACGAAGCCTGGGCTGGCCGGCCGAAGCCGGTGGTTGCCGAACAGCCGCCGAGCGACTCCACCGATCGCGGCGACGTGGTCGGCCGTTCGCGGCTCATGTACAAGATCGTGAAACTCGCCCTGCAGACCGACTCCACCCGCGTCATCTCGCTGGCCATCCGCGGCCAGGACATCCGCCCGCCGATCGAGGGCGTCAGCGAAGACCACCACAACGTCAGCCACCATGGCAACGACCCCAAGAAGATCGAGCAGCTCAAGCTGATCGAGCGGGAGGAGATGAAGGCGCTCAAGGACTTCCTTGCCGATCTCGACGGCACCCGCGAGGGCGACGGCAGCCTGCTCGACGCCACGCAGGTGCTCGTGGGCAGCAACCTCGGCAGCGCCGCCTGGCACGACACCAACAACCTGCCGATCCTTCTGGCCGGCGGCGGCTGGAAGCACGGCCGCCACGTGGCAGGAGACACGAAGAACAACACGCCTCTCGGCAAGCTTTTCGTGTCGATGCTCCGCCGCTTCGGCGTCGAGACCGACTCCTTCGGCTCAGGGCACGGACCGATCGACGGCCTCGCGTGAGCGAAAAGGGGACGCAGCTCTTTTCACGGCAACAGGGCAGATGGAAAAAATGAAGGAAGGAAAAGAGCTGCGTCCCCTTTTCATGGCGATCGTCGTAGTCTTCGGAGCCCATGCGGCCGCGCCGGCATCCGCGCCCCCACCGAACACGGCAGCTATCAAGGTTGTCGAGACCGAGGCTGCCGCGAAGGCCGCGGTCGAGCAGGCCCGCCGATCGGGAACTGCGCTGGTGGCGGACCTGACGCTTGGGCAGGCAGGGCAGCTGGTCCGGGCGAAGTCCGCCGACTCCTTGCAGCCCGGCCGCTACCGTCTGCACGCGGTCGTGGCGAGTTCCCCGCACGACCATCTGCTCGCCGAGGCTGTGGCCTTGCGGCTGGTCGCCGGCCCGGCCACAAACGTCTTCGATCCGCTGAAGTGGTTTCCCGCCTCCGGTGAACTGTCGCCGGTTCATCTCGATGTTGTCATGGAAAGGCCCGGCCCTCTGGCGATCGCGGCCGACTGGATCGTGGGCGACACCAAGCTCGATCGGACGACCTACCGGGACGTGGGCGAGGCACGCCGCGTCTATCTCGCCCAGCGGCAGAACGCGATCAACCAGGTGCGACTGCGGAGCGAGACGAACCTGAGCCTCGGCGGACCGGCGTCGGATGACGGCCTTGGCGACGAGGTGGACGACCTGCTATCGGACGCCACGCCCGCGCTCAGTCCGCGTTCGCTCTCCGGCGCGGACCTGCCCACGCACCGGATGATGCTCGCGGGCCTCGTGCTCGAACGGCTCTCGCCGGTGGCAATTGTCGCGGTCAGGACCGATGCGGCGGCCTACGAGCCCGGCGGCGTCGTCCGTGTCACCGCGGATCTTCACAACCTCGCCGCCGAGCCGGTCACGGTGAAAGTGCTCTGGACTGTCGAGGACGACTCGCGGCCGGGCCAGACCGTCGCGCGGCACGAGCAGGCCATGACGCTGGCTGCCGGCGAGCAGCGCGAGGTGCTCCCGGCCGATGGGATGGCCACCACGGG
>JBIIMX010000109.1:0-9746 GCA_044337765.1 Pirellulales bacterium
GCGGGTTCGTAATCCAGGCTCGCTGACGAGCGCGGTTTTGCTTGCCTGCGTGGCGTTTTCGCTGCCTGTAACCCGGGCAGAGGACGTCGGCCCGCTCCCTTTCATAGCCACCCCGACCGCAATGGCCGGCGAATCACCGACCGCAGACGACGTCTGCATGCAGGAACTCCGCCGGTGCTGCTGCTGCCCGAACTGGACGCACTATGCCATTTTCGATCTGCTCTTCCTGCAGCGGAACAATCAGGCCGGCAATCAACCACTCGTCTACAACTCCGACACGAACACGCCGGTGATGACCGTGCAGGATCTTTACCCGTCGACGGCGACCGGCATGCGGCTGTTCTACGGTGAGTTGTTCACCGACAGCCTGGGCTGGGAGGTCGGCTACACGGGCATCTACGGGATGTTCGGCGAGGCATCCGCCGTTGGAAACGGCAATCTCGAGGCGCCGCCACCGCTTGGCCAGGTTGTTGGCAACTTCAACACTGCCAACGCCGCGACGGCCACCTACTGGTCGACGCTCAACATGGCCGAGTTCAACGTCTTCTGCTACGACTGCTGCGAGGAGTGTGGCCCGTCCTGGTGCCCGCTCACGAACTGCAGGCGGAACTGTCACTGCATCAACTGGATGGCGGGCTTCGTCTGGGCCGGCCTCAATGAGCAGGCCAACCTCACGATGCTCTGCTGCGAGGATCCCGTGGAAACGAGCAGCTACAACGTCCGCTCGGGCACCAACTACTACGGCGGTCAGATCGGCATGCGAGGCCGCCGCGAATGGCAGCGGTGGGCCGTCGAAGGCTGGTGGAAGACGGCGCTCTGCGGAACGAATTCTTACCAGTCGGCTGGTCCAATTACCGATACGGTCTCCACGTATCAGGTCCGCGACCCACAATCTGCCACGGCCTCGGGCGTCGGCTTCATCGGCAGCCTGAACGGCACGCTGATCTACCGTCTCACGCAATACTGGGGCATTCGCGCCGGTTACAACCTCTACTGGCTGACCAACTCGGCCCTGGCTCCCACGCAGTGGGATTTCAGTAACACGTCCACGAGCGGCACCGGCATCAACGACAACGGCGGCATCTTCCTGCACGGTGCCAACCTGGGCGTGGAACGCCGCTGGTAGCAGACCAGCAGCAGGCCAAGCCGCAGACGACGTGAACGCCGCCGGCTGAGCCGCTCTACTTCCGCAGGATGGCCACGCGGAGTGGCGGGATGAGGGCGGTCGGCCCCGACCCACGGAGCGTCGACGATGTGCCGCCTGTGATCGCGGTGTTTTTCTTGACACCCGGCGACGTCATGCTCGGTGTCGCGCCAAACTGACCCTGCACGCTGAAGATTTCCGTCTCGCTGATCGCCGCCGTGAACACATCGGCCCGGCGGGCGTTCCCGCTATACGCCGCGAAGGAGGCCGCGGGGATCTTCGAGATCCCCCGGAACGTCTGCACCTTCGACCCACCCTGCGGACCGGCCGACACGAGAACGCCGTCGGCCGCACCAGACGCCCCGGGCAGTCGGGCCACTGAGACGCCGCGGTTGTATCCCTTCGCGATCGCGTTGAAGGCGTTGACGAGAGCCGGCTTCGAGGGCACGCCGTTGTATTCCCTCACGGTGGCCTGGATCCCTGGGCCGCTGCCGAAGACCATCTCCGAGATGCCGTCGGGGCCCGCCGCCGTAAGGGTCTTCCCTGAGAACGTGCCGATGTCGGCCGCCGCCACCGTGATACCGCTTCGATAGGCTGCGCCAAACGGCTGAAGTTGTCGGATCGCTGCCGAGTTGACGCCCACGCCCGGGTTCACGGTGAACACGCGGGCAAGGCCGCCGCGATTCTGGCCAGTGACAATCTCCGTCTTGCCAAGCCCCGTGATACTGCCAACGGCAAGTTCGACGCCCCCACGGTAGCCGGAGCCATATGGGAAGAAGTTGTACTGCGGAAGCGGAGTGCCATCGCGGCTAAACACACGGACTTCGCCAGGCCGGCCCGGCCCGGGCGCGGTGAGGATCTCGGGGATGCCGTCGCCCGTGACGTCGGCGCCGTAGACGTGCACGCCACCCCGGAACTTCGGCTCGTAGGCGAAGAACGGCGTGATGCGGTCGACGCCCGTGTTGGGGTCGATCACCCGGACGAGCGGCGTGCTCGTGCAACCGATGTCAGAGCCGATGATCACCCCCGACGCTAGGACGGTGATCGTGGCCTGCGCGGTGTTGTTGGTGAGATCGGGCTCGAACGTCGCGGTCGACACCGTCACGGTGTTGGTGAACGAGCCCTCGAGCGTCGTCAACGCCGTGAAGGTGATCGTCGCTTCGGCGCCACTGGCAAGGTCACCCAGGTCCCAATCCCCGGTGACTGGATCGTAGGTGCCTTGGCTGGGCGTGCCTGCCACGATGCTGGCCAGGCCGGTCGTAGGAAACACGTCGCTGGCGATTGTGTTCACGGCCGCATCGGGGCCGGCGTTGCGGACCACGATCGTGTAGGTGACGGTGTCGCCGACAATCGGCGTCGCGCTGACCACGCCCTTCGTCACCGACAACTCGGCAGACAGCGGCGTTTCAGTCACCGAGCCGGTGTTGTTGGTCGGGTCGGGGTCGAATTCCCGCGCGGAGGCGACCGTGGCCACGTTGGTCTGGGCGACGCCCGACACCACCAGCGCCGTGATCGCAAGCGTGGTCGAGCTCGAGGCCGCCAGTGATCCCACGTCCCAGATGCCGGTGCCGGAGTCGTAGCTCCCCTGGGCCGGTGTGGCCGAGAGGAACGCTAGGCCCGCCGGCAGCGTGTCGGCGATCGTCACGTCAGTGGCGGTGTCTTTGCCAAGGTTCGAGAGCGTGACGGTGAACGTAATTGTGTCGCCGACGTTGGGCCGGGCGTCATCAACGACCTTCTCGACCTTCAGATCGGCGTATTTGGGCGTTTCGGTGACGCTGTCGGTGTTGTTGGATGGGTCGGGGTCGTACTGGTCGCTTGTCCGCACGCTGGCCGTGTTGGTCTGGGACTGCGGCACGCCTGAAGACGGCGGCAGCACGATCGCCTGGATCGTGAGCGTGCGGGAGAAGGCGGTGTCGACCGTGCCGACGTCCCAGACGCCGGTGCCAACCGTGTAGGTGCCCTGGCTGGGCTGGGCCGATACGAACTGCAGGCCGGCCGGCACCTGATCGAGGATCGTGACGCCGGTCGCCGTGTCGGCCCCGAGGTTTGAGAGCGTGATGGTGTAGGTGATCGTGTCGCCGACATTCGGCGTCGCGTCGCTCACCTGCTTGTCGACGGCCAGATCGGCATATTGCGGTGTCTCGGTGGCCGTGTCGGTGTTGTTGCCCGGATTGGGGTCGTATTCCCTGCCCGACACCGTCGCCGTGTTGGTGACCGGCGCAGGGGCACCACTGACCGGCCTGTCGACCGTGGCCGTGATAACGAGAACCGGGAAGTCGGCGGTCGTCACCGTGCCGATCGTCCAGACGCCGGAGCCAGAGTCATACGCGCCTTGGCTGGCCTGATACGACACGAACGTCACGCCGGCGGGCAGTTGATCGTTCACGACAACCTGCGTCGCGGTGTCGGGGCCGTAGTTGGCCACACCGATCGCGAACTCGATCGTGTCTCCGACGTTCGGCGTCGGGTCGCTCACGATCTTGAAGACCGCCAGATCGGCCTGCAGCGGCGTCTCGGTAGCGCTGCTCGTATTGTTGCCCGGATTCGGGTCCGGGGTCGTCGATGTGGCTGTGGCCGTGTTGGTCTGTGAAGGTGCCGGGCCCGAGGACGGCGTCAGCACCTTGGCCACGATCGTGAGGGTCTCAACGGCACCGGAGAGAACGCTGCCGAGCGTCCAATCACCCGTGCCAGAGTCGAACGCTCCTGCAGACACTGTCGCGCTGACAAACTGCAGGCCGGTGAGCCCCGCCACCGCATCGGCCACGACCACGCTGGCGGCGGTGTTGGGGCCGAGGTTCTGCAGCGTCACGGTGAATGTGACGTTGTCGCCTACCTGGGGCCGTGGGCTGTCGACTGTCTTCGTGACGACCAGATCGGCCTCCTGCGGATCGGTCGGCGTCTTGGCGGTGTTATTGCCCTCGTTCGGATCGTAGGTGCTGCTCTTGGTGATCGTCACCGTGTTGAAAGACACGCCCGGGGCGTCGGCCGTGGCCGTGATCGTGAGGATCAGCGAGGCACCGGGGGCGATCGTGGGCACCGTCCAGAGGCCGCCGGTCGGAGAAACCGCCGGCGTGGGAGTGAACGTCGTGCCGCTCTGGGGCGCGGCCGAGACGAACGTGACATTCGCCGGCAACGCATCGGTCACCTCGACTCCGGTGGCCGTCGCCGTGCCGTTGTTGGTGAGCGTGACGGTGTAGGTGATCGTGTCGCCCACGTTCGGCTGCGGCTTATCGACCGTCTTCGTCACCGCCAGATCGGCATAGAGCGGCGTCAAGGTCGCCGTGCCGGTGTTGTTGCCCGGGTTCGGATCGGGCTCATCGGCGCCGGTCACCGTCGCCGTGTTGGTCTGCGTGGCGGGGAGTGCACCGGCCGTGGTGGGCGCATTCACCGTGGCCGTGATCGTCAGCGTCTGGGCATTGGCGGTCCCGACGGCCACCGTGCCGACGGTCCAGACGCCGGTGCCGGCGTCGTAGGAGCCCTGGCTCGGCGTCGCGCTTCCGTACGTCAGTTCTGGACTGACCGGAAACGTGTCGGTCAACTGCACATTGTGAGCGATGTTGGGGCCGTTGTTCGTCACCGTCACCGTGAACGTGATCGTATCGCCGACGTTCGGCGCGGCGTTGCTTACCGTTTTGACGACCGCGAGATCGGCCGCGTTGGGCGTGATCGTGGTCTCGCCAGCGGCGTGGTAGTTGTTCAACTCTCCCAGCGACGTCGAACCCGAGCCCGTCCGCTCATAGGCATCTGGGTTGTTCGGCGTGATCTGCCCCGGATTGCCAGGCAGGCTCGTCCACTCGCCGTAGGCGGTGTTGACGATCTGCTGTCCGGCGGTCAGCGGACCGGCAAGCGTGCCCGTGACGGTGATGGTCACGGTATTGCTCTTCGGCACCGTGAAGGGCGTCGTCGTGGAGAGCGTATTCCCTGCCAGGCCGAAGTTGGCCGTAGTCGCATTGCCCGTGGAATCGACCACCGATGCGATGGCCACGCCAGAGATTGCCGACGGGATGACGTCGTCGAGCGTGGTGTCGTAGGCGTCGGTGCCTGTGAGGCCGTAGTTGGAAATCGTGATCGTGTAGGTGACCGGGTCGCCGACATTGCCACCGAAGCCGCCGACCGTCTTCGTCTTCTGCACGAGGAGCTTCGGCTCGATGACCGTCACCGCCCCGCTCGAAGCGGTGGGGCTCGTGTTCCTGCCAGCGTTCCAGGTGGCCTGCGCCTGATTGACGAGGCTCGCGCCGCTGACGTTCGAAGTCACGTTGAGCACGACCGCTTCGATCGTGAACGTGATCGTCTCATCGGTGGTGCTGTCGGTGTCGGTGTTGACGATGTCGCCCAGATCGTAGGTAAACGTGTGGGCGCCGCTGCCGAGCGTGGGGGCATTGCTCAGCCCAGGCACGGTCAGGTAGGTCGGGGCATTGTTCACCGCAGAGATCGTTTGGACGTACGCCATGCCGGCAGGAAGCGAGTCGATGAGCTTCGCCGCCGGTGTCCGCCCCTGCGGGATTTTCATCGTGACTGTGTAGGTCGCCGTCTCGCCGATCACCGCCTGCGTGGCCGAGTTGTTGGAATTGACGATCGACGTCGTGACGAGCGCCTTCGCGACCGACGGCTGAGCGACGGTCACGGTGGCAGGATCCGTGGCTCTGTAGTTGTTGAGCTGGCCGGGATCGGTCGGATCGCCCGTCCGCTCGTAGGCGTTGGGGTTGTTCGGCGTGATCTGCCCCGGGTCGCCTGGCAGGCTCGTCCAGGTCTCGTTCACCCTGTTCACGATCGACTGGCCGGCGATCACATTTGAGTCGAGCGTGGCTTGGAAGGTCAGCGTGCTCGTCGCCCCCTTGGCGAGCTTGTCATAGGTGGCAGTCAGCGTGCTACTGTCAGAAAGGCTCGTCGGGATCACTCCCGCCGTGTTCTGGAGCGACGCCGCGACGTAGGTCATCCCGGCGGGGACGACGTCGGAGAGGTCGACGTTGTAGGCGTCGGTCTGACTCTGTCCGGTGTGCGATACCACGATCGTGAACGTGACCGTGTCGCCCGCCTGCGCCGTCGTCTTGTCGACCGTCTTGTCGATCTTGAGCTTCGGCTCGATCACGGTCACCGGGGAGGCCTTCGCCGCGGGCAGCTCCGTGTGGTCCGTCCAGGTCAGCTTGGCCGAGTTGGTGAGCGTCTGATTGCTGATGTTGCTCGAGACATTCAGCACAACGGTCTGATACCGCACCGTGAACCCGTGCAGCTGCCGGTCGGGGTTCGTGTTGACGATATCGCCGAGCGTGAACGTCAGCGTCTGGCCGTTGTTCGTGACGACCGGCGTGAACGCCGGATTCGTCGGGCTCGATGAGCCGTTGACCGTCACGCCTGACTCCACGACCGGCGTGCCGATCATCTGCACGAAGGCCAGTCCGGCGGGAAGCGTGTCGACGACGACGGCATCCGGTGTCGTGCCCTCCGGCACCTTGATCGTGAGTTCAAAGGTCGCCAGCTCACCGATGACCGCCTGGGTCCGGCTGTTGTTGGCGTCGATGATCGACGTGTCGATGAGCGTCTTGCCAGCCGACGGCGAGGTCACCGTCACGGTCGTCTCGTCGGCAATGCCGTCCGGCGGGAGGAAATTCGGCCCGCCCTCCGTCGAGGCATAGTTCGTGAGCGTGGCGGTGTTCGGAATCACGTCGGCCGGCAGCACGGTGGGCAACAACTGCAGGTCGTAGGTGATGACGGCGATGTTGTTGCCGGTGTTGATCACCGCGCCCGCCGTGGTCTTGCCGGGGTCGAGCGATCCGGTCGTGGAACTGGGATCGGTGAGCGTGATGCCTGAGCCGAAGAGGTCGCCGGTATAGGGCAACAGGTTGCCGGCACCGTCGGTGATCCGCAGGTTGAGCCCCGTCGCGTTCGTCGGGATCTTCATCTTTGTGGCGTCGAACGTGTCGTTGAACGCCACGTCGAACGCACCGCGCTGGCCGCTGCCCGTGTTCTCCACGATGATGCAGAACTTCACGAGATCGTTGCCAAGCACGTTCGACAGCGTCGCCGTGATCGGCTGCTCGGCCAGGCCGGTAGACGTGACTGTGCCCGTGAACGACGCGCCCGGCACTCCAGGCTGGGAGAACGTGACGCCGGGGGGCGCGATCTCCGGGGGATCGAGGGCAGCCTTCTCGGGATTGAAGACGCCGGCAGGGTTGTTGGTGGAGACGACGCCCTTGGTGATCCCCAGCAGCGGCTCGGAGACCTTCACCTGGGCCAGCGCTGTGTTACTCGTCAACAAGTCGCCGGTCTCGTTCCGCTCCTGCTGCTCGGCCTGATTCGTAAGCAGAAGACCATCGGCGAACGGCCGGTTCGAGGCGGTTACCGTGAAGAGGATGTCCGTGGTCGATGCCTGGTCGAGGGTGTCTTGGAATGTGCCAAAATCCCAGGTCTCGCTGTTGGCTGCCGTATGAAACGACACGGTCGGCGTGATCCCAGAAATCGTGTGGTAGGTGTCGGTCGGGCCGTACTTCCACTGGCCTGACGCCGGGGCCGTCGCGGTCGACCCACCCCCGGCGAACGTGAGCCCCTGCGCCACGAAGATCGGCAGCGGCAGGAAGTCGGTGATCGTGTAGTCCTTGATGCTGCTGAACGGCAGGTCGTAGGTGATCCGGAAGGTCACGGCGTCACCAGCCGTGATCGTCGGCGTGCCCGAGACGTTCGTGCCGTTGACTGCGTAGACACTCTTGACGACATTGCCGCTGACGAGCGTCACGGAGGCGGAACTCGTGTCGGTGACCGTGCTGGCAGTGGGAGTAAGGTTGGCGTAATCGAGCACGGTCGCGCTGGTGTCGGCGTTGTCGGCAATCACGTCGCCCTGCACGACGTCGGCACCCGGTCGCGGTGTCTGCCGATACTCATTGAGGATCTTTGTGCGAAACGTGATCGTGCCGCGGGTGCCCGGTCCGCCCGGCGTGGGGTCCGGGAGCGTCGATGGCGAGCCAGTGCCCGTGTTCGGAATGCCCGCGCCGACGAGTTTGCCATCGGTCACGAGGCCGAGGGCGTCGACCTGTGCCGACACGTCGAAGTCCACGTTGGTAGAGCCGTCAGCCTGCACGATGGCCGAGAAATTGGCCGAATCAAACGTGCTGGTGAGCGTCTGCGACTTCTGCGTGTAGGTGATCGTGGGCGTGAATGACGTGTCGAACTCCTGCCCGTCGGAGAGGACATCGGCGAGGTTGAAATTCTCCAGGGCAAAATAGTCGCTGACCTGGAAGTTGAGCGTGTACTCGAGCGTGTCGCCCGCCCTCGGGCCGCCAGGGTGGGTGAGGTCGGCCACCAACTTCTGCAGGGCCGTCGTCTTGGCAGTCAGCGTGTGCTTCGAGTCGGGATCGGTGGGGCTGCTCGTGACCGTCTGCTCATCGGGAAAGTTTGGATTGGCGCTCGTCCATTTTCCCTCTGCCGACGACGTGTTGACCGCCACCGCGGTGCCGCCGGTGCCCAGCGGGATCACATCGGCATTCGAGGCGTCTTTCTCCGGCACGAAGTAGGTGAAGGTCATGACCGCGTCGGACGCACTGCCTGTCCCGACGACCTGATCGAGCCTGCGGCTGAGCGTGCCGCCCGGCGTCGAGGTGCTGGGCGTGCTGACCGGCGTGATCGTCGTCGTCCCATTGCCGCTGACCGTCGTCACCGAGACGAATTGCAGGTTGTTCGGCAGGACGTCGCTGAGGAGCATGTCGGTCACCGTCTGCCCCGGTGCGACGGCGATACTGACGGTGTAGCTGTGAGTGAAGTTCGGGCCGGTCGCCGTCTCGCCCTCGGGCGCGGTCGACGTCTTCTTGATTCGGAAGAGCTGTGGCCGCACCGGATCGGTGCTCTCGCTGCCGAAGTCGGCGACGTTGATCGTCGGGTTGCCGGAGCCGTCGACCTGATACTGGAAGCCTCCGGTGGCCGTCACGTCATAGGTGTGGTTTGGCTGGGCGAGCGGGCTGACCGAGCCAGTGAAGTTGATCACCGCTGCGGGCTGGTCGGGGCCGTAGCTGCCGAAGGGTAGCTGCACCACAACCAACTGGTCGCCTGGCTTGCCGTTGACGATCACCGACGAACCGTCCGGATTCTTGGCGAAGGGGTGGGTCGCCTCGCCGGCTGCGTTGAAGGTCAGCACCGTCGTGGTGAGCGACAGGCCGTTGTAGCTCGCGCTGCCCGGCTTGAAGCTGATGCCGTCGTTGGGCGCGGGGGGCGCGTCGCCCGTGGCCGGCATCACGATATCGACGAACGGCGAGTAGCCGATGTCGGTGCCGGTGTTATCGAATGTGACCGTGAGCGGAATGTCCTGACCGATCAGGCTCGACAGCACCGGGCCGGCGACCGTGGCGGTCGGCGTGGCGGCCAGGGCGAGGCGGTTCTCAAGACGATCGATCTGCAGTGGGCATGCAGCTCCGGCCCGCCCCGCTCGGTGATGGCGACGGGTAGCCTGCTTCATTCCCGACCCGGAACGAGCCCCAAAACAACTCAGGATTGAACGAGCCATGCACGATTCCGTAGATCCACTCTGCACCGGGCAACCGTGGATCGGCCACGGGACGTTGTCTTCCCCGACCGACCCGCCTCACAAATCGCCCAACCCCTTCACATTCGCCATTCG
>JBIIMX010000110.1:0-9702 GCA_044337765.1 Pirellulales bacterium
GCCGATGCCGTGAGCGGCTGGATTCTCTGGGACAGCCCCGACAGCACCGGCCCGATGGCGTTCCCCGCAGACAAGCTGCTGCCGTTCCTGAAGTCGGCCGACAAGTGGCGGCGGATCTACGGCAACGGCAAGCCTCTCTATCTCGGCGGCCTCGGCCGCGAGACGGCCCTCGCCTACCTCGGCGCGCTGGGGAAGGCGGGCGGCCTCGATTTCCTCACCGGTGTCAACGTCCGCCTCGACGTGGGCCGGCTGTCGCCCGAAGACGCGGGCGTCGTCGCCTACACCCGCGATCTGCGTACGGTGCTGAATCCTCCGGGCACGAAGCAGCCGCGCACCATCCTGTTCACCGATCTCGATTGGGCGGTCGAGCGGGATGCCGATGGGCTCGACGCCTTCGATCAGGCCGCCTATCTGGCCCGAGCCGCGCTGCTCGTGGACGGGCCCGACGTCCGCTCCGTGCTCGAAATGCGCAACGGCGATTACGCCCGCCTCGGCCTCGGCCTCGCCTACCGACGCAGCCTCGTCGTTCCCCCGCTCACGGAGAAGCCGGCGGCCTATCAATTCAAGCCCGCCTATTGGGCGATCGCGCAGGTGCGCAGATGGCTGGCCGAGGCTCCCGTCGGCGAGCGATTCGAAGTGGCGGACGTCGTGCCGGGCCGCACGCGGGCGGTGCTGCAAGGGGGAGGTGGCGGATCGACGCACGTGATCGTCTGGCGCAACGACGACGCGGGCTGGCTCTCGTTTGCGGGAACGGGCGTCGCGGTGACGGAAGCCCGCGACCTGTTCGGCGCGACGGTGCCCGAGAAGCAGGGCTGGTATCCGGTCGGCAAGGTGCCCTGCCGCTTCACGCTCCAAGCTGGATCCGAGCCGCTCGCGGAGGCGCTCGCGCGGCTCCAGGTCCGCGACGGCGCCGAAGGTGAGTGGTCGCAGCGGGTGCTCGCCGCCTTCCGGCCGGAGCCCGGCGGCCGCCAGAAATACAGGCTCGCGGGCGGCCAGAAGCAGGCGATCGTGGGCCGCACCGTGGCAGGAGAGCCCCGGGAATTGCCCGGCGTCGTGTTCCCGTCGGGCGGCGCGGAGGCGTTTACGATCGCCGTGCCCCCGGGCAGCGGGCTCGTGTTGCGAAAGCAGTTCCTCCTCGATGCGACGGGCCAGTTGGCGGAGGTGGTCGTCAACGGCAGCCCGGTCGGCAACTGGGATCTCCGCCGCTCGGAGAAGGAATTGTCGGGCGGCCTGCGGGAATCGATCTTCGTCATCGACGCCGCGGCGCTCGGCGGCCGGCCGGAGGCCGACGTCGAGATCCGCTATTCCACACCGGCCAACACGGCCCTGTGGACCGCACTCGAGTGGCGCGGCGGGAGTTTCCCGCTCTCGGCGGTCGGCGCGGTGCACGCGGATCAAAACGTGCTCTCGCCGCGCTACGCCCGCAACATCGTCGGCGAGCCCCTGCGGCTCGATCGCGAAACCTTTGCCAACGGCATCGGCACGTTCGCCCAGAGCCTGCTCGAAATTCCGCTCAGCGGCCGGTTCAAGCGGTTCACGAGCAAGGTCGGCGTGGACGCGATGACCGAGGGCCGTGGCACCGTCACCTTCGAGGTCTATGGCGACGGCCGGAAGCTCTGGGCCAGCCCGGTCATGTCCGGCCTCGATGCGGCGCGGGACGTCGACGTGGACGTGACCGGCATCAACCGGCTGCGGCTGGTCGTCACCGATGGCAACGATGGCAACAAGTTCGATGCGGCCAACTGGGTGAACCCGGAATTGAGACCATGAAACACCTGCTGCAGACGTTGCTGCTCTGCCTCACCGCCTGCGGCGGCTCGAGGCTCGCGGCCGCGGAGGCGATTCCCGAGGCCCGCGAGCCGATCGTCGTCGACGGCGTGCTCGACGAGCCGGTCTGGCAAATCGCTCCGCCGGTCGACGTCGACTACCTCGGCGGCAAGCAGGGGCAGAAGTCCGCCGAGAAGCGGATGACGGCGAAGTATGCCTGGGATGGAAACTATCTCTCCATCGGCTACGAGACCTTCGACACGAACCTCGTGGCCAAGGGCAACGGCCGCACCGAAGGCCCCGAGGGGAAGCGGCGGCCGGGAGCCTCGATCTTCGATCCCGCCGCGAAGGTCGATGTCGTGGAGTTTTTCCTGTCGTTCGGCGACGAGCGGTTCATGTGGGAGATCCACCACAACGCGCTCGATCAATTCAACGACGTGCTCTGCATCGTGCCGCATCCGGAATGGCCTGTCGCGAAGGGCACGCTGACCACCTACGGCATCGTGTTCCTCGAAGCCGAATGGCTGCGTGACGACCCGCCTCATACGGTCGCCAGCGCCGTGAAGCTCAAGCCCAAGGCCGACGGCACGGCATCCACGCCGAACCAGCCCGGCGACACCGACACCGGCTACACGGCGGAGATCCGCATTCCTTGGCGGGCACTGGGCATTCCCACCGCCGCGGAGACCTGGCGGCCGAAGGACGGCAAGAAAGTGCCCGGACCGTGGAAGCTCGCGGGCCGGACGCTGAGCCTGCTTGCCGTGGTGCAGGATGGCGATCTGCAGGAGCGTTACCACCATTCCGGTCCGAAGCGCAAGCCCGACTGGTTTCACAAGACGCAGCCCGACTGGCCGGTGTACGAATTCGTCACCGCCGAGAAGTCGGCCGACTCCGCTGCCATCCGTGAGCTCCTGGCCGACCGGGAGAACGGCAGCCCGTCGTGGGAGGCGGTCGAGAGCCTGCGGAAGTCGGGCATCGACGCGGCGATCGCCGCTGCCGGTTTTCTCGACGAATCAAAGCCCGTGCAGGCGGAGGTACTCCTCGACGTCATCGTGCAGGCGGCGAAGTGCCGCCGGATGCATCCGGAGATCTTGCGGCTCTACCAGCCCGCGGCATTCGCCCTCTTCCACTCGACCGAAGCGGCCGAGGCCCAGAAGAAGCTGGCGGTCGGCCTGGGCTGGAAGGCCTGGCCACGGTCGCTGCCCGACGCCGTCATTCGCGCCGCGCCATTGCCGACGATCGATTGGCTGAAAGCGCAGGCCGCCGCCGCCGACCCCGATCTCGCGAAACTGCGACTCATGTTTCCGGCGCTCGGCTCGTGGCTGCGTGCGGAAAGCGAACGGCAACATGACGGCGGCTTTCAGGCCGCGCTCGCCGCCGCGAGCGATAATGCGGCGATTGCGGGTGATCCTGCCACCGCGGCGGCCCTGCTCAAGCTCGTCGGCGATGCCCGTGCCATGGTGGCGGGCGACTGGGTCATCCGCATGCTCGGATCCCCCGACGAGGAGGTGCGGCAGGCGGCGGCGTTCGCGGTCGGCCGCATCGCGGCGGAGGGCCGGCCGGGAAGCCCGCTGACGCCGGTCGAGCTGCGGTCGAGGACGCTAGCGGCATGGCTCGCGCGGATTCCCTCCGAGCAGTCGCCCGTGGTGTTGGCCAGGCTCGCCCAGGCCGCCGAGGCCTGGCCGCGATCGCCGGAGGTGGGGCAGGCACTGATGGAATTATTTTCCCGCTCCACCGACGCCGAGGTGCAGCGGTCGATTCTGTTCGCGGCCGCAAAGAGCCAATGGCCCGTCCGGCAGGCCCTGATCCTCGCGGCCCTAAAAGGATCCAGTGGCAGCGTGCTCGGGGTCGCGCTCGATGCCGCCGCGGCCCACCCCGATGCCTCCTATCTGCCCGCCATCAGGGAATTGCTCGCGGAAGAGCCCGATCCCAGCCCGCAACTGATCGATGCCATCGGCGCGGTCGGCGATTCGCAGGCGGTGGGCCAACTGGTCACCTGGCTCGATCGCGAGAAAAATCCCGCCCTGCGCATGAAGTTGATCATGGCGATCAATCGCATTCCCGGCGAGACGAGCGGGCGGGTCTTGAGCGACCTGCTTGCCAAGGCGGCCGAGCCGCTGCAGGCGGATCTTCTCTGTCGGATCGCAGGCCAGCGCAGCCTGCCCGGCGCCGCGCGGTTTCTCGGCAGCCTGGCCGAGGATGTCACGGCGCCGGTGGCGGTTCGCGGCCAGGCCATCTGGGCCCTGGGCAATTACGCCGACGACGAAGCCCGGGATTCGCTGCGCCGGCTGACCGCCGACACGGCGAGGTATTTTCCAGACCTCGGTGCCGAACGCCTGGTTTCCGAACCGCTCGAGCAGGCCCGGCTGTTCATCGATCTGGCCCGGTTGCGGCAGGGCGACAAGGCCGCCGAGGCGGAGGTGATCCGGCGGTTTCAATCCGCGACGCCGGCCAACCGGGTCGCGGTCTTGCGGTCGCTCGCCCAGATCAAGCTCGATTCGCCGCTGATCGCCGTCGGCCTCGGGTCGGACGACTTCGCCGTTCTCGAGGCCGCGGTGCGGGCGGCCCGCGCGGGCGCCCCGGCCAAATATGCCGCCGATCTGGCAGCGCTCCGCACGTCGCCGTTCATCGCCGCCCTGCTGACCTCCGGGCTCGACACCCACCAACTGCCGGCCGCCCTGGATGGGGCGATCGAGGCCGGCAAGGGAGCCTCGGCCACACCATGAAAGCGTCCGGAAATATTCTCGTAGTCGCCCTAGGCATCGCCCTGGCGCTGGTGCCGACCCCCGGTCGCGGCCACGAATCGCCGATCGACCACGTCGAGCGGGAGCTGCGGCTCGTCGCCGAGGATGGGCAGGTATTGCTCACCTATCGCCTGCTGCCCACCGAGCGGGCCGCGCTCATGGAACTCAAGGCGATGGATGCCGACGGCAACGGCACCATCGCCGACAAGGAGCGGGATGCCTTTCTCGCCGCCAAGTCGCAGGCGCTGGCGAAGCAGATCGCGCTCGAGATCGACGAATTCTCCCTGCCGCTCGAGCCCCGCGGCGGTGTGCACTGCGACCCGCAGCTGGGGCAGACATTCGTCTTCGCCGCCCGGATGCCCTCGCTCGCATCGGGCCGGCATCCCGGCAGACTCGTGGACGGCCATTCCCGCGACTATCCCGGCGGCTTCGTCTGGAAGGAACCGGGCCGCGGCGGCTCCGGAGCGGTTCGCTTCGAGCCGGTCGCTCCCGTTACAAGTCGCCGTTCGCATGATCATCCACCCTGGCTGGAATTGCAATTCACCGTCGTCGTTCCCTGATTTTCCGTTTGCCGATTCTGCACGTTTGCAGGTTTGTTCACTCCAACCCCCCACGGATTCCCTCCCCATGAACGCTCCCAGTGCCCAACAGGCGATCGATCACGCCCGCAATGCCCGCGAACGCGTGCTCGGCGAGCTTCGCAAGGTCATCGTCGGCCAGGAAGACCTGATCGACCAGGTATTCATCGCCATGTGCGCCGGTGGCCATGTGCTGCTCGTCGGCGTGCCCGGCCTGGCCAAGACGCTTCTGGTGAGCACGCTGGCCAAGACGCTCTCGATGCATTTCAAGAGGATCCAGTTCACCCCGGACATGATGCCCAGCGACATCACCGGAACGGAAATTCTCGAGGAGGATCATACGACAGGCAGGAAGGCGTTCGTCTTCGTGCAGGGGCCAGTGTTCACGAACCTGCTGTTGGCCGACGAAATCAACCGCACTCCCCCGAAGACGCAGGCCGCGCTGCTCGAGGCGATGCAGGAAAAGAGCATCACGGTCGGCAAGAAGACCTACAAGCTCGAGGAACCCTTCATGGTGATGGCGACGCAGAATCCCATCGAGCAGGAGGGAACCTACCCGCTGCCGGAGGCGCAATTGGATCGCTTCATGTTCAACCTCTACGTCGATTATCCCTCCGACGTGGAACTCAAGACGATCATCAAGAACACGACGGCGGGCGGGATGCTCACTCCGGAATCGGTGCTGACCGGCGAGGACGTGATCGAACTCCGCAAGGCGGTGCGGCAGGTGCCGATCAGCGATCACGTGCTCGAGTACATCGTGCGGCTGGTTTCAGCGACGCACCCGAACAAGGAGACCTCGCCGGACATCACACGCAAGTATCTCGCCTGGGGAGCCGGTCCTCGGGCCGGGCAGTATCTGGCGCTGGGGGCGAAGAGCCGGGCGCTGCTTCGCGGCAATCCGCAGGCGACGGCCGACGACGTGCGGGCCGTGACCCGCGCGGTGTTGCGACACCGGATCTACACGAACTTCACCGCGCAGGCGGAAGGCGTCGATGCCGACGGGATGATCGAACGCCTTCTCAAGGTCGTCGAGGAGGCTTCCTAGAGCACATCAAAGATAGCTGTAGCGACGCCTTGGTAAACCAGGAGAGGTAGGTGACGGGATCGGCGACGGTCGGCGAGCGTGCTGGTGGCCGGGGGCTGCGTCAGTTCACGATGTTCCGCAGCGGTTCGCCGCGAAGAGCCCGTCGGCATGCATCGCTCCCCTTCACCCGCATGTCGAGCAGGCCTTCCTCGGAGTAGAAGGCTGCGTGCGGATTGACGATCAGCCGCTCGTAGGCGGGGTGCTCCCGATCCCGCCAGGCGACGAGCAGCGGATCGTCGGCCGGTGGTGGCTCCTGCGTGAGCACGTCGATGCCGGCTCCGGCGAGTCGCCCCGAGGCGAGGGCCTCGGGCAGTGCCGCGGTGTCCACCACGCCGCCGCGGGCGGTGTTCACGAGAAACGCGCCGTGCGGGAGCCACGCGAGCGACTCGGCGTTTACAAGGTGGCGAGTCTCGGGTGTGAGCGGGCAGTGGATGCTGAGCACGTGGGCCTGGCGGAAGAGTTCCTCGACCGACTCGACGCGGCGGATGCCGAGCGTTTTGTCGAACCCATCCTGGCGATAGGGGTCGTAAAACACGACGTTCATGCCGAGTGCCTTGGCCCGCAGGGCCGTGGCGATGCCGATGCGACCGAGGCCGACGATGGCGAAGGTGCGACCGCGCAGCCGATGAAGCGGAGCAAAGACGTGATACTTCCAGGGGTCGGGCCGGTCGCGGAGCCGCGTGTTGAACTGGTGGATCCCGCGGCCGAGCGTAAGCATCATCCCGATCGCCGAGTCGGCCACTTCCTCGGTGCCGTAGTCGGGCACGTTGGCCACGGCGATGCCCCGCTCACGGGCGAAGGCATGGTCGACATTGTCGAAGCCCACGCCGCAGCGGACGATGAGCCGACACGCCTTCAGCCGCTCGATCGACCGACGGGTGAGCTGGATATTGTGATACATCATAATGGCTGAGGCGTCTTCGATCCGCTCGACAAACTCCTCTTCGCGGAGGGCGTCGAAGGCCTCCACGGTGGCCAGACCGGCCAGTGCGGCCCGCTCCGGAACGAGTTCGTCGGCGATGAAATCGGTGATCACGACTTTGTACACGCGGTTGGTCCTCCTGGTTTTGTCGTCAGCTCGCGTGCCGCGCGTCTCTCTGTCATCGTCTTCTTGATGTTCTCCTCGGCCGCGCCGAGGTGCCGCCGCATGGCGGCCGCGGCGGCTTGCGGATCGCGATTTCTGATGGCGGTGAGAATCTCGACATGTCCGACGAGAGCGGGCTGTGGCCCTGCCGACTGAATCGTGCGGCGGCGCGACGCCACGAGCAGCCCTGCGAGCGTTTTCAAGAGCACGGAGAAGACCGGATTGCCGGTCGCCTCTGCGAGCAGATCATGGAAGCGGATGTCCGCAGTGACTCGGTCGGCGAGCGTGGTCGCCCGTTGGAGTTCATCGATCGCGTCTTGCAGGGCAGCCACCTGCTGCTCGCTGGCTCGTTCCGCGGCCAGTTGGGCGATCGTCGATTCGAGTGGCTGACGGACTTCGGTGAGGTGCAGGAGCGTGGTGCGTGAACGCTTGAGAAGCAGTTCAAGCGATTCCACGGTGGGCTGAAAATCGACCTCCGCCACCCGCGGCCGGGCCCCCTGACTCATGATGATCAGCCCCTGCGAACGGAGGCTGCGCATCGCCTCCCGGATCACCGTCCGTGAGACGGCGAACGACTCGGCCAGGTTGCCCTCGCTCGGCAGCGTCGTGCCCGCGGCATGGGTGCCCGAAACGATCTCGCTCCGCAGATGGTGTATCACTTGTGAGACAAGGTCTCCTGCGGTCTCAGTCTTGCCGGCGACGGCGAGACTGAGCGTGCCGGGCCGCCGGCCGCGGCGGCGAGGTGGTTTCGTGGGGGGAGGGGGCACGGGCACGTTCTCCGGCAGGCGGTCCGGGATGGCAGCGAACACAAAACCTATCATACAGGCCAGTGCTGTCACCGATGCGATGGCACGGCGACCGCGGACCCTGCCGGAGGTGCCTTCCTCGGCCGGCAGCATTTCAGGGCGTTCGCGGGTTTCATCGAAGGGCCGCAGGCCGGTGCCGTGCAGCGAGGCATCGCCCATACGTTCGGGCCGCGGCTTCAGAACTTCTGGATCAGGTCGAAGCCGAGCATTGTCTGCTGGTTGCTGATGCCATCGTTGAAGGGTGCCCGCGGGCCGCCATAGGGGCCGCCGAAGAAGTCCCAGCGAAAGGCCGGCCGCACGAGGAGGTTGCCGGTGGGCGTCCAGTTCGGCCCGAACGTGAGCGAGTAGAAGTTGCCAGGCAGCGGCACGTGGTTGGGGTTGCTCGGGCGATTCAGGCCCACCCGGGTGCCGTCGGTATCCTGGAACCACTCGAACCGCGTTCCCCACGCCCAGGTGGCACTGGTGCGGTAGTAGAGGTACTGGTCGATGCCTGTCCAGAGGGCCGTGCCGCCATCGGCGAGGCCCTTGGCCTGGGTGCCGAGCCACTGGTGAAAGAGGTATTCCCACTTCTCGGCCGGACGGTATTCGACGATCAGGCTGTATCGCGTGCGATTGGCGGAGGTGAGTGGCGGAGCCGGCTGAAAGAGGGGCGAGAAGTCGTTGCCTTCGTCGCCGGTGACGATGGCAAAGGACGTGGCGAGCGAGTTGTCATCGTTCTTGATGCGGGCGCGGCCGAGGAAATTGGCGCGGCTGTATGGCGACGCCAGGCCGTTCCAGCCGTTCACCAGGCCGGCGTCGAACTCAATGCTTTCGGTGGCATTCCAGTTGACAAGCCCGCCCCAATGGGTGAACGGACCGGCGAACTGATAGCTGTAGCTCTTGAGGTAGAAGAAGTTACCCACCGCCGGCACGCCCTCGTAGCCGACGATGGTGTAGAAGTGACCCAGTTTGAGCGAGAGGTCCTGATTGCCGACCTCGGCATAGAGCTGCGGAATGGCCAGGCCATAATATTCTCCGCTGTTCCAATCCCGCGGGCCGGGATTCGTCTCCCAGCCCAGCGACATGGCAAGAGGAAAATCCTCGCCGTAGAGCAGATCGGTGCGAGCCCCGACCCCGTTCGAGCCGTCGGTGGGAAGCGTTCGCTCGGCGACGATGTAGGCCTGATTCATCATCGCCTCGTTGGCGCGGTCGACGGCGTTGTACGGTCCATTGAATTTGCTGGGCGGCACGCCGAAGTTGCCTATGAAACCGCCATCGAGCCAACCGTACACGCCCCCCCGCTCCGCCTCGCCGAAGAGAAACCAGTCTTGGCCCGACGGAATGATGCCGGTCATCACCTCGTCGGTGAGCACTGGGTCGCGCGATTCAAACGCGCCCGCCTGCCCAGGACCGCCGACGAATGCCCCTTCCTGGGCGAACGTGGGAACGGCCGGTACCAGTGCGAAAAGGAGGGCCCCTGCGAGCCAAGGGTTCGTCGTTCCGAGAGATCGCATGCATTCTGTTTCCTGCGGCCGGGGCTGCTGCTTCGGGGGCGTGGAAAAACCGGTCAACTCGCCAGCACTCGCCCATACGACGCCCACGGCTCTGGATTCGGTCGTCGGCGCCGTGCGGCATTCATACATGGGCAGGCATGGAG
>JBIIMX010000111.1:0-9638 GCA_044337765.1 Pirellulales bacterium
CGCGGCGACCGCGAGGTTCTGCCAGATCGCCTCGCTCACGAAGGGAACGAAGGGAGCCGCCAGCCGCGTGATCGTGAGCAGTGTCTCGTAGAGCGTCCAATACGCGTCGAGCTTGGCCGCATTGCCATCCGACCCGGTATCGGCCCGGCCCGCGGCCCAGAAGCGGTCCCGGCTGCGGCGGACGAACCAGTTGCTGACAGCATCGACGAGGGCGGAAAGATCGCCCGCGGCGCCGAAATGGTCGTAGCGATCCATGCGGTCGACCATCGCAGCCGCCGTGGCATTCAGCTCCGACAGCATCCAGCGATCAAGTTCGCCACGATCGGCGACCGGCCGGTAGCCGCGGGCCTTCGCCAGATCGCCATGCTCAAGGCCGCCCGGTGCGTCGAGCAGCGAGGCCGGGTCAAAGCCGTCGATCCGCGCGTAGATGACGAAGAAGCTGTAGACGTTCCAGAGCCGCAGCAGGAACTCGGGCACGCTCTCGCGGATCGCCCGCTCACTGTAGCGGATGCTCGTCCACGGAGGCTGGCCGGCGAGAAAAAACCACCGCAACGCATCGGCCCCGTACTTGTCGAAGATCTCGGCCGGCTCGCGGTAGTTCCGCTTGCTCTTGCTCATCTTTTGACCGTCCTCGCCCAGCATGTGGCCCAACACGATGCAGGTCCGAAACGGGTGCGGGTAGGGCGTCGACGCGTCGCCGAAGAGGAGCGTGCTGATCGCCAACTGGCTGTAGAACCAGCCGCGGGTCTGATCGATCGCCTCGGAGATGAAGTCGGCGGGAAACTGCGACTTGAATTCCTCCTCACCGCGATGCGGCCAGCCCCACTGCGCGAAGGGCATCGCTCCGGAATCGAACCAGCAGTCGATCACCTCGGGCACCCGCCGCATCCGCGACCCCGGTGCAAATGGGGAGTCGTAGGTGACCGCGTCGATGTAGGGCTTGTGCACCCGGAGATCGTCGGAGAGTCCGGGATTCGCCGCCTTGGCCTTGTCGAAGACATCCGCGCCCTGAACGCCGGGTTTGGCGACGAGCGCCGCATACGACGGCACGGCCTCGGCCTTTCCCGACATCTCGCACTTCCAAATCGGCAGCGGCGTGCCCCAATAGCGTTCGCGGGACAGGGCCCAGTCGACGTTGGTCTCGAGGAAGTTGCCGAACCGGCCGTCCTTGATGTGTTCGGGCAACCAATCGATCCGGGCGTTGTTGGCGAGCATCTGCTCGCGGAATTGGCTTGTGCGAATGAACCAACTCTGCCGCGGATACTGGATCAACGGGTCATTGTCGGCACGCCAGCAGAACGGATAGTCGTGGACATATTGTTCCTGGTGCACGAGCAGATTCCGTGCCCGAAGATCGCGGGTGATGTCCCGGTCGCACTCCTTGACGAACCGGCCACTCCCCATGGCGAAAGCGTCGGTAAAGGTACCGTCGGGAGCGACGCAGTTGATAAGCTTCGGCCCCTGGCCGTCGGCGAAGCGTGCCTGTTCTGCAGCCAGCACCGTGTAGTCGACCTCGCCGAAGGCGGGCGCGATGTGGACGATGCCGGTGCCGGAGTCGGTGGTCACGAAATCGGCGGCCACGACCCGCCAGGCGGCAGGCTCGGCCCCGCCGGCCGCAAGCATTCCAGGCTGTGGCCGGCCTGCCGCGCGGAACGTGTCGAAGGGCGGCAGGTAGGACCGGCCCACGAGCGTGGAGCCGGGAAAGCGGTCGACCACCGCGAATTCCTTCTTCGTCTTCTCGCCAAGCGCCGCGGCCAGCGGTTCGGCGATGATGTACTCGGGACCGACGGTGACACCGGCCCCGTCGCCCTGGGACTCCTTCACGACGACATACTCGAGGTCGGCCTTGACCGCCGCGAACTGATTGGAGGGAAGCGTCCAGGGAGTGGTCGTCCAGGCCACCAGGCTGCGGTTGGTCGGCGTGCCCGCATCGTCGAGCAACGGGAAGGCCACGTAGACGCTCGGATCGGCGACCTCGCGATAGCCCTGTCCCACCTCGCCGCTGGACAGTGCCGTGCCGCCCTGCGCCCACCACCAGACGATCTTGTGGCCTTGGTAGAGAAGTCCACGGTTGAAAAGTTCGGAAAGCGCCCACCAGACACTTTCCACGAAGGTCTGGTGGTAGGTGACATAGGCGTCGGAAAGATCGATCCAGAAGCCGATCCGCTCGGTCAGCGACTCCCACTCTTTCATGTACCGCCAGACCGACTCCTGGCAGCGATGGATGAAGGGCTCGACACCGAAGGCCTCGATATCCGCCTTCGAGTGAATGCCCAACTCCTTGCAGACCTCCACCTCGACCGGCAGGCCATGCGTGTCCCAGCCCGCCTTCCGCTCGCAGAAGTCGCCCCGCATCGTACGGTAGCGGGGGTAGAGATCCTTGATCGTCCGCGTGAGGCAGTGGCCGGGATGGGGCATGCCATTGGCGGTCGGAGGGCCTTCGAAGAAGACGAACCGCCTTGAACCCCGCCGCTGCTCGAGCGACTTCCTGTAGGTGCCACGGTCGCGCCAGAGGCGCGCGATCGTCGCCTCGATGGCCGGAAAGTCGGGCTTGCCGCGGACGGATTCAAACATGCATTGCCTGCGAAAACGGTTGACGGGTGGAGGGGCGGATCGAATGGTGACGGCGGCTCAGCCGGCGTCGCGAACCGCGGCGGTAATGATCGCCCGGAGCTTCGGCTCGGCCGACCGCGCGACCGCGAGAATCTTCTCCACCGTGGCCACCTCCAGATGATCCGCCAGGCACATGTCGGTGATCACGGAAAGCCCGAGAACCCGCAGGCCCGCGTGCACCGCCACGATCACCTCCGGCACCGTCGACATTCCAACCACATCGGCGCCGATACCCCTCAGGAAGCGGTATTCCGCCCGCGTCTCCAGATTGGGGCCGGTCACCGCCACGTACACGCCGCGGTGGGCGACGAAGTCCTCCTGCCGCGCTACCGCGAGCGCCCGGTCGATGAGTTCCGGCGTGTAGGGCGCGGACATGTCGGGAAACCGCGGTCCCAGTCGCTCGTCATTGATGCCGACGAGCGGGTTGTCGTTCATGAGGTTGATGTGGTCGTCGATCACCATGATGTCGCCGGTGCGAAACTGCGGGTTCAGGCCGCCGCAGGCGTTCGTGACGATGAGCAGCCCCGCCCCAAGCCGCTGAAGCACCCGCACGGGGAAGGTGATCTGGGAGAGCGGATAGCCCTCGTACGCGTGCATCCGCCCCTCCATCACCACGACGGGCACGCCGGCGAGCAGTCCGCAGACGAGTTGACCGGCGTGGCCATGGGCGGTCGACTTCGCGAAGTGGGGGATCGACTCATAGGGAATCGTCACCGTGTCGGTGAGAGCCGCGGCGGCGGCCCCCAGGCCACTCCCGAGAATCAGGCCGACAGCCGGCTTGTGCGGCCACCGCGAGGAGATCGTCGCGCAGGCTTCCGTGATCTTTTCAAATTGGTCGAGCATGCATGCTCCTATGGCCGACGTGGACAACCGACGTGCGAAGGACCGCGCTACTCGTGGCCGAGCAGTTCCCGAAACTCGGGGTGCTCGCGAAGCGAATCGAGATCCGGATCGACCTCCAGATGGGCGAGGTCGTCGTACCCGAGCAGGATCGCCCGGGAGAGCGCGTCGATCGCCTCGTCGGGCCGCCCGGCACGTGCCAGCGAGCAGGCCAGATTGTAGCGGGCGAGGAAGTCGTTGGGCAGCACTTCCACCAGCCGGCGGTCGAGTTCAACGGCCCGCTTCATAAGCCCCTTCTGCGAGACGAGTTCCGCCAGCACGCGGAGCACCTCGACCGAGTCGCCGTTACGGGCCAGCAGCCCCTCGAAGAAGTCGATGTCAAACTCGAGTTGGCTCAGGCCGCCGAACCAATCGTCGTGCGCCGATCGCACCGGCGGCAGCCCGCCCGCGTCGCCGCGCACGGGGCTGCCGTCATCGTCTGGATCGTCGGCAGGGGTGTTGCGGCAGGACATCGTAAATACTCGTGATCGGTCTCGCCGGGAAAAACATCTGCCGTCGTCAACGACTCACTTCTTGCGGCCACCGCCCTTGCCGGGTGGCGGCGACTCCGGCGCGGCGTCGTCGGGATGATCCCAATCCGGATCGTTTTCTTCCTCTTCGAAGTCGTCATCGAATTCATCGTCGAAGTCGTCGAAGCTCGATTCCTCGTCGGTGTTGGGCTGGGCAACGGCCAGATCCTCTTCGTCGCCAAGATCGTCGTCTTCATCCTCGGCGTCATCGACACACGCGATGCGGCTTTTGCGGCGTTGTCCCTCAGGAGAGACCACCGAGGGCCCGAGCAGGTCTTCCAGCGGAGCCGGACCTTGGGCATCGGACCAGGGGAGGGGAATGAAGTCGATGGGCAGCGGAGCGATCAGCATGGGCAAAAGATCTTGGGCTGGGAGTCGTGGGAAAGGACCGATGTACGGAAAAAGGGCAGGTGCCACCGGGGGAGTCGAGGCCAAAACCTCATCATCCCGGAGCCCAGAGAAAACAGTTTTAGACCGGCCGCGTCAAGCCACGGGCCCGTCCCGACAAACTATACGCTGTTCAGACCTCGACGCCTCAGGTGTGGTAGTCGGCGTTGAGCCGGACGTATTCGGCCGTCAAATCGCTCGAATAAAACCGAATCGAGCCCGGTCCGTCGCCAAAATCGATCTCGATCAGCGTTTCCCGGGAGGCTTGGATCGATGCCGAAACGGCACCCCCGTCGAACGCGACGGGCGCCCCGTCACGAAACAGCAGGGTGCCATTGAGCCGCAGGACGAGCTTTTCAGGGTCAAATGCCACTCCGGCGTAACCCGCAGCCGATACGATCCGACCCCAGTTGGGATCGGCACCGCAGATCGCCGTCTTCACGAGGGGGCTGTCGGCGACACTCCGGGCGAGCTGCCGGGCGTCATCCCGCGACCGACACCCTCGCACCTCGATTCGCAGCACGTGGGTGGCTCCCTCGCCATCGTCGGCGATTTCCCGGGCCAGCGTCTCGCAGGCGTCGGCCAATGCCTTCGCGAAGGCTTCGAGACCCTTTCCCGAAAGGGGTTTGCCGCCGGCCGCACCGTTGGCCAACAGCAGCACGGTGTCGTTTGTGCTCGTGTGGCCGTCCACACTCACGCAGTTGAAAGTCTCGTCGGCCGACTCCCGCAGGAGCCGCTGCGCATCGGCCGCCCTGACCGGGGCGTCGGTGAGGATCACACCGAGCATCGTGGCCATCCGAGGACCGATCATCGCCGCGCCTTTGGCCATTCCAAAGAGGGTGTAGCGGTGACCGTCGACGGTGAACGACGATCCGGAGAGCTTGGGACGGGTGTCGGTCGTCAGCATGCCACGCGCCGCGGTGACGGCAGAATCGGAATCACTGCCGAGCTTCGCGGCCACGGTTTCGATGCCGACCCGGATCTTCTCCAGCGGCAGAAATTCGCCGATGATTCCGGTGGAGAGCACGAGAGCCCCTGACTCGTCAGCCCCCACGGCCTTCGCCGCAGCGGCAGCCATCGCCCGCGCATCGTCGAGGCCGCGTCGACCCGTGCACGCGTTGGCGTTGCCCGAATTGATGGCGATCACACGGAAGCCCTCGCCAGGCGTGCGGCTGCGGTCAAAGGCGACCGGGGCCGCGAACACCAGGTTCGTCGTGTAGACGCCTGCCGCCGTGGCATCGGTGTCGGACACGATCAGCGCGATGTCCTCGCGTGTGGGATTCCGCTTCAGGCCGGCGTGGGTGCCCGCGGCACGAAACCCCTTGGGCAGGGGAGGAATCGGGAGTCGAACGGGGGTTTCAGTGATGGCCATGATCTTTCTCGCGTGTTTCCGCCTGCCTTCATGGCGGGCGTCCCGGCCGGCAGGGCCGTGGTGGCAGGACTGGTGTCGTTAGAGCAATCCCGTGGCTTCAGGCAGCCCGAACAGACAGTTGAAGTTTTGCACGGCCGCTCCGGCAGCACCCTTGACGAGGTTGTCGAGGCAGCTGATCAGGAGCACGCGACCGCGGACGACCCGAGCTGTGATGTCAACGAAATTGGTGCCGACGGTGTCTTTCGTGCCCGGGAGATGATCGACGATCCGCACGAACCGCTCGCCGGCGTAGGCTTCGCGAAGCAGCCGCATCACCTCCGTCTCGGGAAGAGGCTGCCGCGGACGGATGTAGATCGTGGAGAGGATTCCCCGATCCATCGGGGCCAGTTGCGGCGTGAAGATCACGCTGGGCATCCTGCCGGCGTGCCGGTTGATGATCTGTTCGATCTCGGGCGTGTGCCGGTGACGTCCCACGTTGTAGGCCGACATGCTCTCGTTGCACTCCGGGAAATGCGTCATCAGCTTGGGCGACCTGCCCGCACCGCTCACGCCGCTCTTGGAGTCGATGATGATGTCGTCGGTCTCGAAGAGTCCGCTCTTCACCAGCGCCGCCAGGGGCAGGATCGCCGAGGTCGAGTAGCAGCCCGGATTGGCCACGAGCTGCGATCCGGCGATCTGTTTCCGGAACAGCTCCGGGAGCCCGTAGACCGTGCTGCCGAGCCGGGCCGCGTCGGGATGCTCGTGGGCATACCACTCCCGGTAGGTCGCAGCGTCATCGAGTCGGTAGTCGGCGCTGAAGTCGACCACCTTGGCGCCGGCGGCCAGCACCTGCGGAATGATCTCGGCACTGGCAGCATGGGGGAGACAGCTGAATACGCACTCCGCCCGTTTGCCCACCTGCTCGGGCGAGAGGTCCTCGAGCGGCATATCGAGCCGGCCCACGAGGCTGGGATGAACGCTCGACACCGGCGTGCCGCCCTCCTGTCGGCTGGTCACGGCGACGATCTCCGCCTGCGGATGCCGCAGGAGGATCTTGATGGCTTCGACGGCCGTGTAGCCGGTGGCGCCGAGAACAGCGACTTTGATCATCGATGGGACCTGAGGGGGGCGTAGCGAGGCAATTTTATAACGGGCGGAGGCAAAATCCTCCACACGTCCGTCATGCCCCCATCAGCCGCTGCTCGATGAGCCGGATCAGCCAGGTGGCTACAGCTGGCTTCGTGCCCCGCCGTTCACCCACGAGTTCGTGACGGGCGTCGTAGACGGCCACGGCGTTTTTCGTCGACTCGAGGGCGGCCACGTCGTTCACCACGATCAGGTCGCACTGTTTGGCCGTGATCTTCGCACAAGCCCGCGTCTTGTCGGCGCCCGGTTCGAGCGCGAAGGCCACGCACCAGGTTGCCCGCCTCCGGCCGGACGGCTGCCGTTTGACGCGGGCAGCGAGCGTGGCGATCACGTCGGTGGTGGCCCGGAGTTTGAGCGATAGTCCGGCCGACGTGCGGGGAATCTTGCCTGCCATGCGCTGATCGGGCTCGAAGTCGCAGGGTGCCGCCGCCGCGATCACCCCGTCGGCCCGCGGGAGTTCCTCGATCGCCGCCGCGAGCATCTCGGCGGTGGTGACCACCGGAATCACCTTCGCCTCAGCGGGATACCGCACCGCGACAGGCCCGCTGACAATCGTCACATCGTGTCCGCGGGCCAGGGCTGCCTGGGCGATCGCCCGGGCCATGCGGCCGCTGGAGGCGTTGGTGAGATACCGCACCTCGTCGATGTAGGCCCGCGTGGGGCCGGCCGTGAGCAGGATTCGTGCCATGGCTGTCCGGGCCCGCGTCGGGTCAGTCTGGCTTCTTCCGGGGCCTGCTCGCGAGGATTTCTTGAATCACGCCCGCGATTTCCTCCGGCTCGGCCATTCGTCCGGCACCCTGCTGCCGGCAGGAAAGCCAGCCGGTGCCGGGCTGGATGATCTGCCCGCCGTCGGCGGCGATCTGGCGAACATTCCGCTGCACAGAAGGTTTGGCCCACATCGCGGCATTCATCGCCGGCGCCATCACGACAGGGCACTCCGCACACAGCAGAAGCGTGGTCAACAGGTCATCGGCAGCGCCGCTTGCCACTTTGGCGAGCAGATCGGCCGAGGCGGGGGCCACGACGACAAGATCGGCTCGAGCGGCCAGTTCAATGTGAGCACCGAGCGGGTAGAGGCCCGAATCAAAGCTCCGGGTGGCGACCGGCCGTCCCGTGAGAGCGGCAAACGTGGCCGGTCCGACGAACCGCCTGGCATTCCGGGTGAGTACGGCCGTCACTCCGGCGCCCTGCTGAACGAGCAGACTCGTCAGCGCAGCCGCCTTGTAGGCCGCGATGCCGCCCGATACGCCCACGATAAGTTCTCGACCGTCGAGCATGCTCTCGTGCCGGGTCCTTCGCCGCGGCTCTCCCCGCAAGAAAGAAGGGCTCGCCGCCCTACAGGATCGTCGGATCGAAGTCGAGCGGTCCGCCCGCTTCGGGCGATTCACCGGTGATGCGGAGGTTCATCGACGTGTCGAGGTAGATCTTGTCCTGCTTGATCTCTTCGATCACGACCTGCATCTTGTCGTCGCTATCGATGTCGACGAGCGGCCGGCCGCCGGCGTTGAGTGCCACCATGCGCTTCTGAATGAGGGTGGACAGTTTGAAACGTCCGCCAACTTTGTTGACAATCTCTTCTTCACGCAGGTCGTCGATCATGTCTGGGCTCCTGAGGGGGTTTGCGAGGCGTGGTCGGGGTTGTGCTGCTGGCGCGATTGGGCGGGACGATTCGGCAGGCCGGATGCAAACAGAATTTTCTCGATCGCGGTGACAGCGGCCGCGACGTCGTTGTCATTCACGACACGATGACGGTAATGATGCGACTGCAGCAGTTCCCTGTGGGCTACCTCGAGCCGCCGAGCCATTGCCTCCGGCGATTCCGTGCCCCTGTTTTGCAGCCGCGCGAGCAACTGATCGGGGTGGGAGGGCTCGACGAAGATCGTCACCGCCTCAGGATACCGTGTCAGAATCGAAAGTGTACCCTCGACGTCAATTTCCAGCACGACCCACTCGCCGGCCGCCAACCGGGGGGTGACCTCGTCCACCAGCGTGCCGTACCAGTATTGCCGTCCGTAGACCTGGCAACACTCCAGAAAGTCGCCTGCGGCCCGCCGCCGTTCGAATTCCTCGGACGGTATGAAGTGGTAGTCGACCCCGTTTTTCTCCCCGACCCGAGGCGGCCGCGTGGTGGCCGAAACGCTCGGAATCAGATGCGGGAGGTCGGCCAGGAGCCGCCGCAGGATCGTGGTTTTGCCGACGCCCGAAGGGCCTGAGATGACAACGAGTTTGCCCGGTCGGTGTGCCATCCAGATGTTCTAACGTGGCGAGCGGTCGGTTGAAAAGGTGCCGCTCATTCGAGGTTTTGCAACTGCTCGCGGAGCCGTTCCACCCGGGTCTTGAGTTCGACCACCATGTGGGCGATCGCGACGTCGACCGACTTGGAGGCGATGGTGTTCGCCTCCCGGGCCAGTTCCTGAGCCAGAAAATCGAGCGATCTGCCCGGGGATTCCTCGTCGAGGAGCCTACAAAATTGGGCCACGTGGCTCTCCAGCCGCACCAGTTCCTCGGCGATATCGGAACGGTCGGCAATCAGGGCCACCTCGCGGGTCACGTCGTTCACGGAGAGCACCGCGCCGGAACCTTCCAGGAGTTTGGTCACCCGATCGGTCAGCCGCAGGCGGTGTTCGGCGAGCACCGCTGGCACACGCTGGCGGATCGCCGAGATCGATTTGAGGATCTCCCCGCAGACGTTTCGCATGTCGCGGGCCAGCGCATCCCCCTCGGCCTGCCGC